>NZ_JANSHM010000001.1:0-124292 GCF_047461635.1 Synechococcus sp. W55.2
GTGCTGAACCGGGCGAACCTGGGGATGGAAGTGATGCACGAGCGGAATGCGCACAACTTCCCGCTGGATTTGGCGGCAGTGGAGGTAGCGCCTGCGGTGCGTGGCTGATGGCCTGACCTGACGCTTCAACAGCATTGGTGGATCCCCCAGCTTGGTCTGGGGGATTTTTTTGTGGTTTCCCTAGCAACAAGAATGAAGTTTCGCCTACCCTCCAAGTGAAGAGGAACGGTTCGAGCCGCAGGGATCAGTGGGTGGCGCTCAGTTCCTTGGTTGGGCAGCATTGCAGAGCAGCAGGGCATCTGGATCCCAAAGGATCTGCCCATCAAGAGCCATTCTCCCCAACACCGGCATTCCTACTTGGGCTTCCAGGCGTGGGATCAAAGCTGCATCCAGCTCTGCCAAAGCCTGGGGATCCCCAGTTTCGGGCAGGGATCCAATCAGCACCCACCCCAAACCGCAGGCCTTGGCTTGGCGCAACAGGGCGGCAAAAGCGGCAGCTTGGCTCAGGGCGGCCTCCCGTTGCAACGTCAACAGCAAGCTAAACCCCCACGCATGGGCTAGATCGGCCCAAGTTTGGCCTGGCCCCAGGGGATCGGCAACGCTGCCCGGCAAAACCAGTAGGGGATCTTTTTCTCCTGCCCACTCGGAGATTTGTTGCCAGAGGGCCTTTAGCTGAGCTTCCGAAGGGTTGGGATCCACTCTGAGCCGGCCCCAAGGGCGTTGAACCACCTGCTGCCAAGCGTCGGCCACTGCCGTAGCTCCTGGGATCCCCGGCCAGGTGTTGGCCACCATCACCTTCATGGCTCTGCCTCCCATAGGGCGAGAAACTCCGGCTGGATCTCGAAGCCAAACACCAAAGCCATATCCCGCAGCATGGAGACGGATCCCAGGTTCTGCTGCTTAAACCACCGCATCAACACAAAGATCTTCTGATAGACAAAGATCTCCAACGCTTCTGGGTTGTAAACAATACCCTCCCGAGGGTTGAATTGGTGGGGCACCATCATAGCCGCGTAACGGGCGAGTTCTCCTTGGCGCCAATTGAGAAAGTAGGGCATCCAGGGGTAGACTGTATCCCAACGAATAAACCACAGGCGCACCTCCGGGATCTCGGACAGCTCCCGTGGATCCTCAGGGCTGCGCGGCCAATCGATGGCGCATTGCACCTGCTGGGCAGCACGCACGGGATCGGCCATCAAGGTTTTCACCAGCTCATGGCCGGGGGTGAGATCCAGAGTTTGAATGGCCTTGGCAGGAAGGTAGAGGGTAATCGGCACGGCAACACAGCTATCTGGCTTGCAAATGCAGCTTATCTCAGCTCTGCTCTGTCTTGCTCGCCACCGGGATCCCTAGACGGGTGAGATCCAGGGCAAAACCTGCCGTTACCAAAAACACTTGGTCGGCCAGGGGAGCCAGCCTTTGGGTCAGTTCCCCCATCCGATCCCGAAACCGCCGCCCCAGTGGGTAAGCGGGCACCACCCCCCAGCCCACTTCTTCAGACACCAGGAGGATCTCCCCTCTATGGCTTTGCAAGGTTGCCAAGAAGGATTGCACCAAGGGATCCCATTCTGAAGAGGGACAGTCTAGGCCCTGCGCCACCCATCCCCCCAGCGAATCCACCAGCGCACAACAGGGCTGGGGCAACTTTTGCAGTTCCGCCCCCAAGTCCCTCCCGGTTTCCCAAGTCTGCCAACTGGAAGGCCGCCGTTGCCGGTGCTGTTGAACGCGCTCTGCCCATTCTGGATCCGTCTTGGGATCGGGTTTCGGCCCGGTAGCCAGGTAGATAACCGGCAAGCCCGAAGCCGCAGCCAAACCCTCTGCCAGCCGGCTTTTGCCAGAGCGCACAGGGCCACAGATCAGCACAATCGCCATTGGGTAGAATGGAAATCCACTGAAGTTTGAGATTAACCTAACAACAGCGCACTTGAACTTCAGGCTCAAAAGCTCGACCATGACAGATCCCAAGCCAATATCTCCGCCTGAACAAAAGGCTGCTTCGGCCTCTTTTCGATCTGCTCAACCGCTCTGGCTCAGCCTAGCGCTGGGGATCACCACTGCTCCCGTTTTGTTGGGCTTGGTCTTGGCAGATCGGGCCGGGAAATGGCTGGGATCCCTGAGCTGGGAAGATCCGGGTTGGTGGCTGGGGGAGCGGCTGCCCAACTTAGACAGCGCCCCGCTACAGGCCCATGAGCAACAACGCAAAAACTTTGCCCCGGTCGAGAACCCCTAGCTTCTCTGTCACTTTCGTATCATAGGAAAGCGAACTAGCAGCAGGAGTTAACAGCCTTTGCGTAGACCGGCCAAACCGTCTCAGGAGTTCACCTCCACATTCTCGGGGGTGCTGTTTTGGACGAGCGCATTTCTCTTCACAACGGTGTTGAGCGCTTGCTTGGGCTACCTATTTGGCCAGCGAGCCCTATCCGGGGTTTCTTCTCCTGTCACCGGCTCCGGTCAGGCTTCTCGCTCCCGCGAAGTTCGGGATCCCCGCACTGTGCCCTTGCTGAACGAGGCTGAGGTAATTGCAGCAGCCGAAGCCAGCCTTCGTCCGTCCCCAACTCCCACCCCCCTCTTTACCCCAGCACCCACGCCGGTTGCAACTCCCACTCCAACACCCACCCCCAGATTGTCTCCTGAATTGGCGGCGGCCCCGTCGCCAACTCCTCGCCCCGCCACTCCATCTCCTCCACCTCCCCGTCCGCGTCAGCAGGACGGAGTTCCTGCCCCGCCGGCGCCCACACCACCTCCGCCCCCCCTACCAATTGCCGCCAGTGGACAGGTCTCTATGCAGGTGCTTTCGGTTCGTCGCGAGGGAAGCCAAGTGGTTCTGAATGTAGCTATGCAAAACAACTCGGCAGAGACGGTGCGCTTTCTCTATAGCTTCCTGAACATTACTGACGACAATGGACGGTCAATCAACGCGCTCACCCAGGGTTTGCCGGGGGAGCTGCCCCCCAATAGCCAAGTCTTCCAGGGAACCATCCGCATCCCAGCCTCGAGCCTAGCCGGATCCCGATCCCTGTCCCTGAGTTTGGCTGATTACCCCAGCCGCCGCCACCGAGTGGGAGCCAGTGGGATCCCAGTGCCGCCGTAACACCCCTCTTCCTTTAGCTTCAGCTAGAAATCGCAGGAGCCCCGCACTGTACCCGTAGGGTCAGTGCCGGGAGGAATGCGCTTTGATGAAGTACAATGAACTTATGACCCAAGTCCTGACCGTATCCTGCAAGCTCAAGGCGTCCCAGTCGCAAGCCGCAAAGTTGGATGCGACAATGGATGCCTTTGTGCAGGCGTTGAACTGGGTCAACCAGAACACGCCGGAGAAGATCGTCAACGCAGTCAAACTCCAATCCCTTTGCTACTACGAGATTCGAGCCCGGTTTGGCTTGTCCAGTAACTTGGCAAGGACTACGTCCCGCTTACGCGACCAACAGGTGTGCAGACGGGTAGCGGGTTCCCGCAAAGTGGCTAAGCAGAAAAAGCGTCCCGTCAAGGAGTTTAAGAGCGGCTTTGTTACCTACGACGCTCGCATCTTTTCGTTCCGTCAAAAAGACTGGACGGTGTCGCTGACCACGGTGGAAGGGAGAGAACGCTTTGAACTGGCCATTGGCAACTACCAGCGTGGGATGCTGGCTGGTTCCAACCCAAAAGCTGCCACCCTGGTCAAGCGCAAAGATGGCTCCTACTACATCCAGATTTGCGTAGAGGAAAAAACACCCAAACAACAAGATACCGACAAGGTGATCGGGGTGGACTTGGGGAGGACGGATATTGCCCATACGTCAGACGGGGACAATTGGAATGGACAGCAGTTGAACAGAGTCCGCGACCGCTACTCCAAGCTGAGGGCGGTACTCCAACGCAAAGCCAGTAAGGGCACACGCAGTTCGCGGCGTAGATGCAGAGAACTGTTGCAACGGCTGTCTGGCAAGGAGAGGCGCTTTCAGGCGTGGGTCAATCATCGCATCTCCAAAGCTATTGTCTCTAGGGCAAAGGTCACAAACAGCGCTATTGCTCTGGAAGACCTGACAGGGATCCGGGAAAGGGTCAATCAACAACCCCGCAGCAAAGCCGAGCGGCGTAGGACCAACAGTTGGGCGTTCTACCAACTACGCCAGTTTCTGGAGTACAAGGCGAGGGTTGCAGGGGTTTCTCTGGTTCTTGTGCCGCCTGCTTACACGTCGCAGACCTGTCACAAGTGTTTACACATCCATCCCGATCCTGCGCAATCCTACCGCAGTGGTAAGTCGTTCAAGTGTGGGCACTGTGGATGGGAAGGGGATGCGGATTTGAATGGTGCGAATGTGATTGCGCTCTTGGGGGCTGTCGTAAACCAGCCTAGAGGTTCGGGCCTGTTTTGTTCTCTGGTAGAGCAGAGCAGGCTCAGGGCTACTGAAAGCCCGCTCCGTACCGCTTAGCGGTCGGAGCCGGGTAGTTTACTGGGGCTATCGTCGTCGCGCTCGCAGCACCGAGATCCTGCAAAAGTTGACAGAGGCTTACCCCAGCCGGCGGCGGGCTACCCTTCTCTGGCAGCATCTTCATCAGCAGTTTGGGCCGGCGTTGCTTGCTTCTGTGCCGGACGAATGGCTAGGACGGTTGGTGGGGGTGTCGGGAGATCTGATCCAACGTTGCCGCCAAGAAATGAGGATCCCTGCTGGCGCTTTGGGCTGCAGAGAGCAAGATTGAGACGGGGGGAGCCCAAGAGAGAAACTCGAGCGCTTGTTTCACCAAAAGACAAGCTGCTGCCGCCTCAACCCCAGCAAAAGGACGGCAAAACACTTGGTCAAAGGAATTGGTGGCTTTCCGGCTGCAACACTATCTCGCTCGGTACAGCACCAGCGGGCGCTGTAAGGGCAAAGCAGATGGCTTCCGCAGCCGTGGCAGGGCTGAGCATCTTGTCTCGTTGCACCTTCAGGCTGATGGGATCCCAGAAGGGTGAGTCGATGCCCCCGAAGTAAAACAGCGTAAATCTGACCCCAAAGCGCTTCAGCTCATCGGCCATGCACTTGCTAAACCCGACCACCCCAAACTTGGCCGCACAGTAAGCAGAGGCCATCGCCATGGGATGACGTCCAAGGACGCCGGGAAAATTGAGGATGTGGCCGGATTTTTGCTCCCGCATGGGGTTGGCAGCCAGTTGGCTGGTGTAGAAGCTGCCCTTCAGGTTGACCGCCAGCATTCGCTCCAGGTCTGCGGGGGTTAGCTGGTGAGCAGGCTTCAGGATCCCGGCCCCGGCCAGGTTAATCAGCACGTCAATGCGCCCATGCTTTTGCACCGTTTGGTTGACCAGTGCCTCTACCTGGGCATAGTCCGTCACATCAGTGGGGATCCCCAATCCAGAGGCAGCCCCCAAAGAGGCTGATTTCTCCACCAGAGCTCGCAGGGGCTCTTCTCGCCGAGCGGCCAACACCAGATGGGATCCGGCCTGAGCCAGCATGGGCACCAGGACGCTGCCGATACCCCCTGTTGCCCCTGTGATCAAAATAACTGCCTGCGATAGCGGAGAAGACACGTTACGTTTCTTAAACTCTTTTTCCCATCATACACAGGGATCCCGACAAGCCAGTCACAGCCCCACTGGATCCCTCGACAGAGGTCATCTGAGCGGTGGAGAAGACAGGAAAGGCTGGTACAGCCACAACCCACTGAACCCCAGGGTTAGGAGAGTGAGGGGCAGGCCAAAGCGCAGATGTTCTCCAAACGAGAGCACGTAGCCTTTTTTGGCCGCTGCCTCGACTGTGATCAGATTGGCCACCGCCCCAAATAGTGTCAAATTGCCTGCCAAAGTGGAGCCAGCAGCCAGCAACAGCCAAGCGGTGGTCTCCTGTCGGGGCAGGAACGATTGCAGCAACAGCACTGCCGGCACATTGGAGATGAGGTTGGATAAAACGGCCACACTACTCAGCAGGGCAAGAGGGGATCCCGCCAGACTCTCCGCCAAGGATCCCAAGCTCATCCCCCAAGCAGTGACCAGCTCTCCCGTTGCCCGCGTCAGGATAAATAGCCCGGAAAACATCACCAGCAGATTCCAGTCCACCTGCTCCAAAAATCGCTCTGGCTTCAGCCTACGGGTAATCAACAACAGGGCCGCCGCCACCAAAGCCGATTCTGCCAAGGGAAGTCCGGCTACAAAGGCCACAAACAGCCCCCCCGTAATCACCACGCTCTTGCGCAACAGGGGCGGATAGAGCCGCAGCGGTAGCCAAGGCACCTGGGCAAAGGGTTTCAACGAGCGCACCTCAGGGTAGTACAGCCACAGCAACCCCACTTCCAGCAGCAGCCCTACCACGGCAATGGGGGTCATCTGGGCAGCAAACTCCAGATAGCCGATCCCAGAGAAGGAGCCGATCAGGATATTCTGCGGGTTGCCGCTCAGGGTGGCGACGGATCCCAGGTTGGTGGCTGCCGCCAAGCCCAGCAGATAGGGAATCGGGTTTAACCCCAGCACCGTTGTGACCTGCAAAGTCAGGGGAGTAAACACCAGCGCCAGCGTGTCGTTGAGCAGGAAAGCCGAGAGCAGCCCGCTGCCGAACACCAGCATGATCAACAGACCAAAGGGGCTGCGGCTCACCCGAATCAAGCCCAGCAAAGCCAACTGAAAAGCCCCCCCATAGGACAAGCTGGCATTTACCACCATCATGCTCAGGAGAAACACAATCGTGGTCGGGTCAATGGCTTCCCAAGCCTGCCGTAGCGACAAGGTCCCCAAGCCAATCAACAGGGCGGATCCCACCAGGGCGATGGTGGCCCGGTTCATACGCAACCTAGGCAGGGATCCCAGTCCCAACCCGACATAGCTCAAACCCAACACCAACCAAGACAGCCCCTGCACCCCCCGATCCCTCCCGCACTTCTTTCAGGATCCCTGATGGGTTCAGCCAATGGCAAAGGCTGGAGTTGAAACAGGCCCAACATTCCCGATACTCAATGAAGTCACAAATAAGTCACAAGAACCAATCATGGTCAGAAACCTTTCGGGATAGTCCAAAAGCTCCGCTGGATCAGCGCGTTTGCCTCGGCGAGCTGCAGACCGAGCAGAGGTGGCGAGAATATCCAAGGTCTGGCCATCGTTCGTAGGATAATGGGAGCCCGCAGACATTGAGTTACCCACCGTTCACTGAGGAGTTGTCCCCTTGGTCAAAGAACGCGTAGAGGTCATCGTCCCGGCCACCACCGCCAATTTGGGGCCAGGGTTCGACTGCATCGGTGCAGCCCTAGAGCTCTACAATCACTTCTATTTTCGCGAGATCCCTTCCGGCCTCAGCATCCACTACCGCGGCAGCGACCACATCAGCCAGAGCAAGGACAACCTGGTGTACCGGGCTTTTTGCCGCGCCTTTGAGTTGCTGAGTAAGCCTGTGCCGGGGGTAGAAATCGAAATTACCCTCAACGTGCCCCTGGCGCGGGGGTTGGGCAGTTCTGCCACCGCCATTGTCGGCGGCTTACTGGGGGCCAATGCCATTGGAGCACTCAACTTAGCTCCCGAAACCCTTCTACAACTGGCTATTGCCTTGGAGGGCCACCCAGACAATGTGGTGCCCGCCCTGCAGGGCAGTTGTCAGCTTTGTGTGCAGGGACAGCAGGGGCAATGGGTGTTTTGTCCCGTGGAGTGGCATGAGAGCATTGGCATCCTGGCCGTAGTGCCCAACTTTAAGCTTTCCACCCAAGCGGCCCGCGAGATCCTGCCCAAATCCGTCAGCTTGGCGGATGCGGTTTTTTCCAGCAGCCATCTGGGCCTGCTCATTCGCAGCTTGCAGTCGGGGCGGGTGGACTGGCTGAAGGTGGCTCTGCAGGATCGGCTGCACCAGCCGGCGCGTATGGAGCTGATCACTGGGTTCAAAACGGTTCAAGCTGCAGCCATGGCTGCCGGAGCCTATGGGGTGGTGATCAGCGGAGCCGGCCCCACTCTTCTGGCCCTCTGTGCTCCCGAGAATCGGGAACGGGTGGGATCCGCGATGGTCAGCGCTTGGGCGCAGTTGGATATTGAAGCGGAGGCCAAACTGCTCAACCTGGACCGGCAGGGAGGACGGGTGGTGATCCACTCCCAGCCGTCTGGATAGGAAACTCCCTCTCCAGTCGGGGAGCTACCCTGCTGCCGGGAAGCCATCTTGCAGCAGCAACACCAAGGGCGGAAGAAATAGCCAAGCCGCCACCATCAAGGACGCCACTGCCGCCATCAACACCGCTGCCGCCGCGCAATCTTTGGCGATCTCGGCCAGGAGATGGTACTTGCTGCCCAGGGTGAGATCCACCACTGCTTCCAGAGCGGTATTCACCAGCTCCAGCGCCATCACCAAACCGCTGGTTAGGCTAATCACGGCCATTTCCAGGGCGCTCAGCTGCAGGCCCAGCCCAAGGCCAAAGGCCATCACCGCCATCACCATGTGAATGCGCAAGTTGCGCTGGGTGCGGATGGCATAGACCAAGCCCTTGCCCGCGTAGTAGAAACTTTTGCCCAAGTTGTCGGCCACTTGCCAAGAGGGGGGGCGTCGCCAGGGATCCCTTCCCAAAGGCTCGGCACTGGCTGCCCGATCCGCCTCAGATGGCTGCGCTGGGTCTCTGGAATGGACGCGCCGCCGGAACACCGCCAGGCGAGAACGCTCCGGCAACCGACTAGGGCTGTTGGCCATGGGCCACCTCCCCATCCAGTTGGATGGCGGCAAGCAACTGTCGCTGTTGCTGCAACATGCGCTGCAGGGACAGTTCATCTGGGTGATCCCACCCCAGCAGATGGAGCAACCCGTGGCTGGCCAACCAGGCCAACTCTTGCGAGAGACGATGCCCCTGCGCTTTGGCCTGTGCGCGGGCGGTGGGCACCGAAATCACAATATCCCCCAGTAGGCGTACCCCCGTTATGTCTTGGATCCCAAAGGGGGCAAGCATCTCCTGTGCGGCAAAGGCCAGCACGTCGGTAGGCTCGTCGAGGTGGCGAAACTCGCGGTTGAGCTGGCGGATGTGCTCATCGGAAGTGAGGCAAAGGCTGAGCTCGCATGGCTCCTGGACTCCCAGCTCTTTCAGCCAGATCTCAAACCAATGACGCCAAGTGGCTTCTTCAACCGGGCTGGGGAGGTTGAATTGCAGATAGAGATCTAGAGATCCATCCATGCGGGCCTCACTCACACCACGCCCCCTATTCTACTAGTTTGCCCGGATTGGGCCAGGTTTTGTTTCTCTGCTCCGCAAGCTGCTGCAGCACCTGTCGCAGTCGATTCTCCAACAGATGGCAGCCTGAGTCCAAATCCTCTGTCGGGAACAGATCCCCGGCAACGCCGACCGCCCAGGCCCCTGCTTGCAGGTATTCCGCTGCCTTGGCCAAGGTGACTCCCCCGGTGGGGATCAACGGCAGGGATCCCAGCACCGATTGTAGATGGCGCAGGTAGCGGGATCCCCCCATGCTCTCCACCGGAAACACCTTTACTGCCGTTGCCCCCGCCTGCCACGCCCTCCAGATCTCGCTGGGGGTGAGGGCACCGGGCACGATGGGCAGCCCCACCTCCCGACCCCAGCGGATAACTTGCTCATCGGTTAAGGGGCAAACGCAAAACTGGGCTCCTGCCTGCCAAGCCTGCTCCGCCACCTGCCGATCGAGAACAGTGCCCACCCCTATCCAACACTGCGGGTGGTCTTGTCGCAGTTGGGCAATCAGCTCCAGATATTGGGGAACTTGCGTGGTGATTTCAATGTGGCGGATCCCGGCTCGGATGGCCAGCATGGCTCCCTCGAGAGCTTGGGCTGGGCTGGCCCAGAGGCGGATCACGGCAATCAGCGGCTGCTGCCACAGATGGAGTAACCAGGGGTGCTGTGACCCTTTTCTGAAACTGCACTCAGCATCCTCGAATGCCATCTGTAGGAAAATACCCGCTCAGTGTTTTGCAGTTGCTTGGGTTTAGCTTAAGTTTAATTGCAATCCAAAAACGAAAAAGTCAGCCTGCCAATGAAATAATGACAAACCATAAAGCCTAAACGTCTTTTCTTTCAAGGGAAAGCCTAGCAGATGACTCAGGAACAAGCAAAGCCGGTGTTTTATAGGGGCAACTGTTTGCGCGTTCGTGGCCTTTGCCGGAGTGTTTGCTTTTCCCAGCTTTTCACGGCGTTGCTGGTTCCTGCTCTGGCCTTGTTGTCTCCCTAACCGGTGCTGAACTCAGCAGAGAAGAGGAGGAAGATTCCTCAAACCAAAGGTGCCGCAAGGTATCCCGTCTGTATGAGGCAACTTTTTGGTTGGCCTTCTAAGCGTGAGGTTTGCCAGCAGGTGAGCGGCCAGTTTATCGTCATTTCCTAGTTTTTCTAGTCCGTTGAGGTTGCTGCCGCTTGAGTTGCATGCCGTCAGGCCTGTGGGATCCGGAGGTGGAGTCGCTACTGTCTGGCTCTTCTGTTGCTGTTCGGAGTAGCCCTAAATAGCCAGCTCAGGCCCGATTCAGATCCGTGGGGATCTTTGTATCCTTAGGGTCGATGGGTCAGTCGCAGAGGGTGTGAGGAGTGACGAGTCTCAGTCGTGGGGCACACAGGCTAAAAGGGTGGATAGCGCTCGGATTGCTCACCCTCTTGCTGCTGTGGGGGGGTGCCCCGTCTCAGGCGCAGAATGTCAACCAATTGCAACAGCGGCAGCAGCAGATCCAGCAACAAATCCAGAGCACTCAGCGCCGCTTGGGAGAACTGCGCCAAGCAGAAGAAGAAGCCCGCCGCCGCATGGGATCCCTGCAGCAAAACCTTCGACAGACCGAATCCAGCCTTCGCGACAATCAGTATCGTCTGGAACAAGCCCAGAAAGCCCTGGAGCAAGCTCAAAGGGAGCTGCAGGAGCTGGAAGACCGCCTGAGACGGCAGCAACAGGGCACGGCGGCCCGTTTGCGCTACATGCAGCGACAGGGGGCCGAACATTGGTGGGCTTTGCTGCTCACCAGCCGTGACTTGAACGAGTTTTTCGACCGCCGCCACCAACTGCAACTGTTGATCGAGGCGGATCGGCAGTTGATCCAAGAGCTGCAAGCAATGGCCAAGGAGGTGGATCAACAGCGCATTGCTCTGGAGATGCAGCGCAACGAGATCTCTTTGATTTTGCAGGAGCTGGCCGCCCAGAAGAACCAACTGCAGCAGCAGGCGGTCGCCCAAGAGCAGCTGTTGAGCCGCTTGGCCAACGAACGCGCGGCCTATGAAGCAGCCCAACGGCGGCTGGAAGCCGATTCCCAACAGTTGACTCTCCTCATCCAGCAACTGATCGCCCAGCAGGCCCAACAGCAGGGGGGCAGGGATCCCGTTCAAGGGACGGGCCGATTCATCGCTCCGGTGCGCGGGCCGATCACCAGTGGCTTTGGCTGGCGGGTTCACCCCATCTACCGCAGTCGCCGCTTTCATGCGGGGATCGATTTTGGTGTGCCCACCGGCACTGCGGTGAGAGCCTCCGACCGGGGCACCGTCATCTACGCCGGCTGGTACGGCGGCTATGGCTACACGGTGATTGTGAATCACGGGGGCGGCATCACCACCCTGTACGCCCACAACAGCCGCGTTGCCGTTGGGGTAGGCCAGCAGGTACAGCGGGGGCAAGCAATTGCTGCTTCCGGCTCCACCGGCCTCTCCACCGGGCCCCATGTTCACTTTGAAGTGCGCGTCAACGGCCAACCGGTGGATCCCCGCCGCTACCTGTGAAGCAAAGCCTCCGTCGGCAACAGCTTCAGGGATCCCGCCTGCAATGTCCACCGCACATCGGCAATGGAGGACAGCTCTTCCGGGTCGTGGGAAACCACCAACACCGTCCAGGTGGACTTTAGCCGAGCCAACAGCTCGATCAACTGCCGTCGCACCGACCAATCCAATCCTGCCGTCGGCTCATCCAGCAACAGCAAAAACGGGCCACGGATCAACTGGACGGCCAGGGCCAAGCGCCGCTGTTGCCCGCCGCTGAGGCGGTTTGGGGAGGTATGTAGAGGGATCCCTTCCAATCCCACCTGTCTGAGGGCGTTTTCGATCTCTTTTCTCTGTAGCTCTGGATAACCAAAGCGCATTTCCTCCAGCACCGTCAAGCCGCAAAAGTGGCGCTCTGGAAACTGAAACACCAACCCCGCCATGCTGCGCAAGCGGTTGGGGGAAAGTTCTGCCCCTCCCCAGGTAATCCGTCCTTGGGTGGGCCGCGCCAAGCCAGCCAAAATCTCCAGCAGGGTGCTCTTGCCCGCCCCACTTTTGCCCACGATCAGCCCCAACTGGTTCAGGCCCAACTCAAAGGAAAGATCGTTGAGAATGGGCTGGGAAACGCCTGCCGGATGGTAGGAAAGATGCTGAACTTGCAACATGGGGGGCAAAAGAGGGGGATGCTGTCGTTATTTTGGCACCGGAAGATCCCCGCGCGACAGCTATGGCCCTTCTTCAGCGGGAAGGTCGAAGCTTGGGAAACACCTCTATCGGGAGGAGCAGATTAAGCTAGCCTGAAGGTAGGGTAAATTATCGCTCTGGTTATCCTGATGGCGCAGCCTTCTTCTGCAGATTCTCCTTCGGTTGGGGCGGGATCCCCCCCCCAGCTGAGTTACACCCGCCTGGCCATGCGCAACATGGTGCGCAAAGGCAAGACTTCCCTGCTTCACTTCACCCTGACAGCGGTGGGGTTGGTGGCCCTGCTGGTGGGGCTGGCCTACCTGTTTCACTAAGTTCTGTTAAGTTCCGTGGGCGGGTTCTGGCCATACTCTCCTGCGGCTGTTCCTCGGCCGGGAAAGATACACGCTGAGGGGTCTTTCTTGTTACACTCCATGTCCCTTTTTAAGCTTTTCCCAAGGTTAGTGTTAGGAAGGAACAAGCAGCAATGGCTCCTACGGTTCGAGCGCACGGCAATCCCGGCTGCTGAAACGCCAACCTTTGGCTTTTGGATTTTGGCCTATGCAAACTTCGCCAGACCTCACCTCCGCTCGTTCTGTCATTCGCCTGCTGTTGTTTGCCAAGAGTCGAGCTGTCGTTGCCGAACTTGAGGAACATCTGCGCCAGCACATCCAGGGGTTGCCCGGCCAATACCCTGCCCAACTGGAAGTGGTGCCGCTGGAGGAGCACCCCTACCTGGCGGAGCATTACAAGCTGGTAGTGACCCCGGCTCTGGTCAAGGCTGAACCCTTGCCTGCTCAGGTTTTGGCAGGCGAAGACTTGGCGACGCAGTTGGAAGTGTGGTGGCCCCGTTGGCAAGGCCAGGCGGCTTTGGCTTCCCATGGACCTACGGTCCGCTTCCGCGAACAAGAGGGGGCAGGACGGCATCCCACCTCCCCTCCAACCACTGAGGCACTGTTGCAAATGTCGGAAGAGGTGTTTTTGCTGCGGCAGGAGCGGGCCCAATTGCGGGAGCAGTTGGACTTCAAAGATCGCGTTCTGGCCATGCTGGTGCATGATTTGCGCAGTCCCCTGACGGCCACGGCTCTGGCGGTCGAAACCCTGCAGCAGGGGCGCGAGGGATCCCTGGACAAAGCGCTGGAACGGCAGTTGTTCGACCATGCCCGCCAGCAACTGCGCAAGATGGACAGCATGATCACCGATATCCTGGAGTCGGCCCGCGGCGCTGCCTCGGAGCTGAGAATTCGAGCCGTAGAAACCCAGTTGCCCACTCTGTGTCAGTCGGTGATCGAGGAGCTGTGGCCGCGCATTCAAGGCAAGCGGCTGCAGTTTCAAGCGGATATTCCCGTGGATCTGCCCTCCGTTCACGTGGATCCCGACAAGATCCGCCAAGTTCTGTTCAACCTGCTGGACAACGCCATCAAGTACACCCCCGCCGAGGGATCCATCCGCCTCGATGTCCTCCATCGCACCAGCCAAAAGGTGCAGGTGACCGTCAGCGATACTGGCCCTGGGATCCCGGAAGCCGACCAAGAGAGCATCTTCTCCGATTCTGTCCGTCTGTCCCGGGATCAACAGCAGGAGGGCTATGGCATCGGCCTTTCCCTCTGCCGACGGATCGTGCGCGCTCACTACGGCCAGATTTGGGTGGAGTCTTCCTTGGGCAAAGGCAGCAGCTTTCATTTCACTTTGCCCGTGTATCGGCTCTGCAAGGGCTAGCCGGGAGCTGGCTCCCCATGGGTGTGGGTGTGAGCCCCCTCAGAGAGAACAGATCTGACGGTTTTCCTGGACTTGGCAAAAGCGCTCCGCGCCGCTTCCGCGACTATTCCCAGCCCCTCTTCCAGAGGGAAAGGGGGGTCACGGATCAACCTAAGTTTTTAAAACGACTCCGAGTGGATGCTCTGGCAACAGGGACTCATCCTGCCTTTGGCGGGGTTGTTGCTAGGCTTCGTGTCGCGAGGACGGTTTGATGGGCGTTTTGCAATCTAGGTCAGGGCAGGTTGGCCAATTTGTGGGTTTAATGTGGGTTTAATTAAGCCAAGCTCACCGGAGTGGAGTCGGTGAAACTGCCAGCAGTGTCTGTCAGAAGTATGGTGTTAAGGCAATCGTTCTTATGACCAGAGCAAGGGAGAGGAAAGGCACCGATCCATCCGCGCTAGCGGGCCGTAGGCCTTTGCGAGAGAAGTCTCGGGATCCCCGCCGCCCCTCACAACCTGCCAAGGATACCGTCCCACCTCCGGCGGAGTCAAAGCTGCGAACGGGATCTGGTCGCCTGCTTCCTGCCCCCAGGGGATCCCTATTGGTTTCCCGTCCTCAACCGCTGCGTCTTGCCCGCCAGAAAGCCATTGCTCGTCTGCGCCAACGGGCTGCCCGGCCTCGCCGCTTGAGACGTTCTCCCTCTCTCGGGCAAGTGTTGCTCAGGGGATTAAGCTTAAGTCTCATCCTGGGCCTGACGATGGCGGGCCTCTCGCAACTGCTGCAATCGACCACCGCTGGCCGGATAGAACAGGCCACGACGCAGCTTGGGGATCCTCCCCCGCCGGCATTGCCAAGTGACATTCTGCGGGGAGAAGCGATCCCGGCTTTGCAGGAGCGCTTGGCCGCTTTGGCCGACCAACCGGGCTTGACGGCAGGGGCTCTGTTCTGGGAGGTGGAAACCGGCGCCTTTGCTGGGGTTAGGCCGGATCAGGCTTTTCCTGCCGCCAGCGTGATCAAGATCCCCATTCTCTTGGCTTTTTTCCAGGCTGTGGAAACCGGACAGGTGCGGCTGGATGAACAGCTCACTCTGCGGGAAGATCTCAAGGGAGGGGGAGCTGGTGTGTTGCAAACCCGACCCCTCGGATCCCAGGTTTCTGCTTTGGAAGCGGCCACCCTGATGATCACCCTCAGCGACAACTTCGCCACCAATCTGATCATCGATCGCCTGGGTGGACAGGAGGCTCTCAACCAAAAATTTCGCCAGTGGGGGCTACAACACACGCAAATTTCATGGTGGCTACCGGATCTGGAGGGCACCAACACCAGCAGCCCGCGCGACATGGTTTGGCTGCTCAGCCAGGTGGAACAGGGGCGCATGCTCAGCCGCCGCAGCCGCGACCGTTTTCTGGACATTCTCTGGCGGACCCAACGGCCCTCCTATTTCCGGCCCAACTTGGGTCAAGAGGTGCGCATTGCCCACAAAACGGGAACCTTGAGCTCCGTGGTGGGGGATGCTGGGATCCTGGATTTACCCAACGGGCGGCGCTATGTGGCGGCGGTGTGGGTGAAGCGAGAAACCCCCAACGACCCCAGAGCTGAAGAGCTGATCGCCAGCCTGTCGCAAGCAGCCTACGAGTTCTGGTCTGCTCCTGGATCCGCCCCGCCATCCCGAACAGACACCACCGGCAGCCCGCAACCCTGAGTCCCCCACTCCGCAAATCTTTCCATATTGCTACGCAACGCTTACGCGAACGCAGTAGCAGTGCGGAGCACTATTCCAGGCAGAGCACAAATGCCAGAGTGGAGAAACAGGCGTTGAGGGAAAACGATATTGCTACGCAACGCTTACGCGAAGGGGCACCTGGTCAGCATCAACCCCACCACCGGAGAGGAATTGGCTCGCTACCCCGTTTTCGACGCTGGGCAGATCCAAAGCTGTATCGCCCAAGCCCACGAGCGGTTTCAGAGCTATCGTCGGATCCCGTTTGCTCAGCGATCCGCCTGGCTGAAGCGGGTGGCAGGGATCCTGGAGGAGCGCAAAGCGGAGTTTGGCCGCCTAATCAGCCTGGAGATGGGCAAAACCTTGGCCTCTGCCGTTGCGGAAGTGGAAAAATCCGCTTGGGTTTGTCGCTACTATGCCGAGGAGGCAGAGGGATTCTTGGCCGAGCGCTCCATATTGCTACGCAACGCTTACGCGAACGCCAGCGATGCCAGCCGCAGCGGGATCCGCTACCAGCCGCTGGGGGTGATTTTGGCAGTGATGCCCTGGAACTTTCCCTTTTGGCAGGTGTTTCGCTGTGCCGCCCCGGCCCTGATGGCGGGCAATACCCTTCTGCTCAAACATGCTTCCAACGTGCCCCAATCGGCTTTGACCCTGGAGCGGATCTTTCAGGAGGCGGGATTTCCGCCAGGGGTCTTTCAAACCCTGCTGATCACAGCAGCCCAGGTGGCAGAGGTGGTGGCGGATGAACGGGTGCGGGGGGCCGCCCTCACCGGCAGCGAAGCCGCCGGCTCCAGCCTGGCCCGTTTGGCCGGTCAACATCTGAAAAAAACGGTGTTGGAACTGGGAGGGAGCGATCCCTTCATCGTGCTGCCCAGCGCCGATCTGGAGGCAGCAGTCGCCACAGCGGTCACGGCCCGTCTGATCAACAACGGCCAATCCTGCATTGCCGCCAAACGATTTATCCTACACAGGGCTATCGCCGAACCTTTCACGGCTGCCATGACGGAGCGATTTCGCCAGCTCAAGGTGGGGGATCCCTTGGATCCGCAAACCGATGTGGGGCCTCTGGCTACTGCCAGCATTCTGCAAGAGGTGGATGGACAGGTGCAGGCTTTGGTGCAGGCGGGGGCCAAAGTTCACATCGGTGGCTCCCCCTGGGGAGGGAATTTTTACCCGCCCACAATCCTGAGCGACATCCCCCCGGATCATCCGGTGGCCCACCAGGAGGTGTTCGGGCCGGTGGCGCTGCTGTTCACCGTCCCGGATGTGTCGGCAGCCATTGAGCTGGCCAACAACACGCCCTTTGGCCTGGGTGCCAGCGCCTGGACAACCGATCCAGAGGAACAAGAGCGCCTGCTGGAGGAGCTGGAGGCGGGATCCGTGTTCATCAATGGCATGGTCAAGTCCGACCCGCGCCTTCCCTTCGGCGGCATCAAACGCTCAGGGTATGGACGGGAACTGAGCCGGGAAGGGATCCTGGAATTTGTAAATGTCAAAACCATTTGGGTGAAGTGATGGCGGAGACTCCTCAAAGGGATCCCCAGCCGGCGACGGATCCTGTAATCAAGCTGGATCAATTCCTCAAGCTGGCGGGGGTTGTTCCCACCGGCGGGCAGGCCAAGCAGCTCATCCAAGCGGGGCAAGTGCGGGTGAATGGCGAGGTGGAAACCCGGCGGGGACGCAAGCTGCGCCCTGGGGATGAAGTGGCCGTGGGAGGTGGAGTTTGGCGAGTGCGCCTGGATAAGACCCCAAAGTCAGATCAGTGAACGGGTCAGTGCAACCGGATCAAAAGAAGCATGGCCAAGGCCCCGATTCCCCCTGCCACCGCAAACTGCCACTCCAGCCCCCACAGCAGGCAGGCAACTCCGGCCAGGATCTGGATCCCACCGGTGATCCAGTAGGGGAGGCGCGGCGGATCCACCAAGCCGTTGAGCCAGTGACCCAGCCCCATTTGCCACAGCCAAAACACCCCCAGGTATGGGCTCAAAGCTGCCAAAGGG
Organism: Synechococcus sp. W55.2; assembly: GCF_047461635.1. NCBI lineage: Bacteria > Bacillati > Cyanobacteriota > Cyanophyceae > Synechococcales > Synechococcaceae > Synechococcus > Synechococcus sp. W55.2. The sequence goes on from NZ_JANSHM010000001.1 coordinate 17,719, forward strand.
GTACGCCCGACAGAGGGCAGCACCGAGAGGATCATGCCCTGGGCGATCACCAACGTCCACACCAAACCCACAAAGTAGAGGTGGGCCAGTCCGGCTGTTCGAAACTCCGGCAAGCTAGTCTGCCGCACCATGTAGCCCAACCCAATCAGGGAAATCACCAGCCACAGCCAGTTGATGTTGGCCTCTTGGTGAAACTGGGTGGCAGCAAACCCAATCCCCAAAAGGACGGCCCAAACCAGGTACACCCGCCGACAAATGTTCCAGAAGGGAAGAGGGGATCCCAGGGGTTCCATTTGCATGGCCTTCACCTAATCGACGACGACAATGCGGCCCACCATGCTGGGGTGGATATCGCAGAAATATTCCTGGATCCCAGCTACTTCGAACACCACCGCTTTGCTCTCGTTGCGACTTAGCCGTCCCGTCCCTTGAAACTGCGCTCCCTCCACAGGAGTAGCCGTGTGGGGGGTGGAATCCAGGTTGGTGAAGGTCACCTTGCCCCCCCGCTTGAGGGTAACCTCCGAGGGCAGGTATTGAAACCCCCGAATGATTACCTCTGCTGCCGCCGTTGCTTCGACAGGGTCCCGCCCCGCAACAGAGCTGGCTTGTCGCCACCGATCCACGGCCAAGATGGCCCCCGCATTGAGCAGGGATCCCAGCCCACTGAGCAACAGCAACCGCCGCGTCATTGGCATAGGGCTTTCTCCACACAGGTTAGGAAGCGAAAAAAAGCTGAGGCGTTCAGAAGAAGGCGATTGCGACAGCGGTGTGGAACACCTTGACCTCCAAAGAACCTCCAAAGATCTCCAAACCCCAAGATCCTACAGAGGACGTTGGAAGGCTTTGGAGATCAGCGCCGGTGGGGGTTCTACACCTTGCTGTCGCCGGGGGTTGGCGGCTTTAGCTGGAAGTCATCGCCGGCAGGGGCTTTACACCTTCAGGATCCAGCGCTCCCGACTCTCGGCGCTGACAAAGGGGGCAGGCACCACCAGAATGCTGGGATCAAGGCTGTGGAACACGGCCCGGATTGCAGTGGCATGGGCAACTTCGTTGGGGCCAATGGTGCTGGCGGCAGCCACCAGGTCTTTGTTGGAAAGCTGGGTAAACGCGTCGTTGTAAGCCAAGGCTGCATCGAACTCCAGAGCCAGGGCCAGCTTGGCAATGTTGGCATCGGAGTCGAGATTGCCTTCTTTGTTGTCGATGTAGGTGGAAAGGTCGTAGCTATCCCGGGCCCGAGAGGGGATCCCCCCCAGTTGCCGCACGGCGCCCGCCAGCAGATCCCGGTGCTGTTCGTGATCCTTCAGGTTCTTGGTGGCCACTTCCAACACGATCTTGCCCACCTCAGTATTGCTCAACTTGCCGGCAGCGGTTTTGTAGGCCCAGATTGCCTGCTGTTCCAAGTCAATGGCCGCGTTGAGGATGGCGATGTCGGCAGTGTTGGACTGGGCGGCACCGGGCAGGGTGCGCAATCCAATTGCTCCACCTACGCCCGCCAGCAAACCAGCCAACAACAAGCTGCGGCGGGAGGTTGCAGGGCTGGGATCCCATTCGGCGGCCAATTGAGGCAGAGCGAAGGGAGTCTTCGAAGTTTTCATCTCAAGTCTCCTGTCTCGAAAGATGGCAACCAACCTTCAGGGGCTTGCTCTGGGTCGGGCAATTCCCTCTGGCCTGGTCTGATGGAGATACGCCGTGGATGCCGCCGCGGATGCCTGAGGGAAGAGATTTTCGTGGTCAAATAGCCATGAAATGCCTCCTCGAACTCCCCTCTCCCTCTGGGAGAAGGTCCGGGCTATCTTAAAAGCGTGTCCAACGGCTCCAGTGGGGGCCAGCATTCGGTCGGTAGTGTCGTTATCCATCCATGCGATTCTGGGCGTGAACCTGCACCTTGCTCTGCCGGAGGCCAGCCTACAGAGCTACGCCACCTGGATTGAGGCGCGTATTCGGGAGGGTCAGGGCGCTCAGGTGGTTACCTGCAACCCGGAAATGATCATGCAGGCGCAGCGGGATCTGGCCTTTGCCCAGGTGCTGCAAGCGGCGGAGCTGGTGATCCCCGATGGCATTGGGGTGGTGTGGGCCCTGCGGCGGCAGGGGATCCGCGTCCAGCGGGTGCCGGGGATCGAGCTGGCAGAAACCCTGATCCCGTTGGCGGCAGAACGGGGGTGGCGCTTGGCCCTGGTGGGGGGAAGGCCGGAAGTCAACCGGGCAGCAATTCGATATTGGCAAGCCCAGTGTCCTGCTTTGGCCCTCTGGGGCTACCACGGCTACTTCTCTAGCGAGGAAGAAAAAGAGCTTCTGCAAGCTCTCCAGGAATTTCGACCGCAACTGGTGTGGGTGGGGCTGGGATCCCCGCGGCAGGAGCTGTGGATCCAAAAGTGGCGTCCCCTTTTGCCCCAAGCCATCTGGATGGGGGTGGGGGGCAGCTTGGACATTTGGGCCGGCCAAAAACGGCGAGCGCCCCGTTGGTGGCGTGACCATCACCTGGAATGGTTGTATCGTCTCTATCAGGAACCCTGGCGCTGGCGACGCATGTTAGCTCTGCCCAGCTTTGTCTGGCGAGTGCTGTGGGATCCCTCTTCTCGTTTGCGCCCCTAGTCTGCCGGCGCTCTCTCCCTCCTCTGTCTAGGCGCTTACTATGGTGATCGGTCAGCACATCGGCTATCCTCCTCGCTTACACCGTTGGGCGGGTACGGCTCCGACCCCTCATCCCCCTGCCCCAGCCCATCCAGAGGCCACCCTGGGCTTTTACAGCAGCACCCAATCCGGATCCCTGCAAGCCCCGGCCAGCATGGTGTCCTTGCGGGGCGTGAGCAAGGTCTTTCCCAACGGCAACTTAATTTTTCAGGATGTGAACTTGGAGGTGCGCCGCGGCGAGTTTGTGTTCGTAACTGGGGTCTCCGGGGCGGGCAAGTCCACCCTGCTGCGGCTACTCTACGGGGCGGAACAGGCCACCGAGGGCACGGTCATCGTCGATCAAGTCTGTCTCTTTTCTTCTGAAGGGCGGCGGCGACCCTACCGCATCCCACCGCGTCCGCTGGCCATGTTGCGGCGGCGCTTGGGGGTGGTTTTCCAAGATTATCGCCTTCTGGCCAACCGCACCCTGGCAGAAAATGTGGCCTTCGTGCTGCGCGCCCAAGGGCTGTCCCCCGCAGAAATCCGCCGTCGCATCGGGCCGACCCTAAAGATGGTGGGGCTGACCGAAAAGCGAGATCACTTTCCCCATGAGCTTTCGGGGGGGGAACAGCAGCGCCTTAGCCTGGCCCGTGCCATTGTCAACATGCCGGTGCTGCTGCTGGCGGACGAGCCAACAGGAAACCTAGATCCGGAAAACTCCCTCTTGGTTCTCCAGATTTTGGAGCGGCTCAATTCCTTTGGGGTGACCGTCATCATGACCAGCCACGACCCCTATCTGGTGGAGCGGGCCGGCCACCGGGTGGTGCGCATGGAGGGAGGGCGCCTGTATGATCTGCGCTGAGGGCTGCCGGGATCCCTATTTTGCTCTCCACAGGCTCTGTTGAGCTCCAGGGGGCAAGGGTCTGAGCCCATTGATTGTTGGATGGAGAACAGCATGCAATCTCTCTCCCGATTTCTCAATAAAATCCGCTATCTCCTACAGGAGACTTTTTTGGGGTTGCGGCGGGGGGGCTGGCTGAACTGGGCCGCTGTGAGCACCCTGCTGGTGTTGCTGTTCTTGGTGGGGATCGGCGTTGAGCTGTCCTGGGGCGTGGATGCCACGGTGCAGTCGCTGGGAGGACAACTGGAGATCTCCGTCTACCTGGAGCCGGAACGGCAGGGGGTGGAGCTGCAACCTCAGGTCGCCCAACTGCCTCATGTGGCCGAGGTGAAGGTCATCACCAAAGACCAGGCTTGGCGCAACCTTTTGCTGGAAATGGGGATCCAAGACGAGGCGGCCATGGAAACCCAGTTGGGGGAGAACCCCTTGGTGGATGCTCTGCGGGTTAAGGCGGATTCCACCGAAGCCTTGGGGGAAGTGGCGGAGCAGATTCGCCAACTGGAAGGGGTGGATGAGGTCTACTACGGCGACCGCATTGTGGAGCAACTGGCCCAGCTCCAGGACCTGCTGCGGCTGGGATCCCTGACCATTACCGGCGTGTTGGCCCTGACAGCGGTGGCGGTCATCACCACCACCATTCGCCTCATCGTCATGGCGCGGCGGCGGGAGATCGAGGTGATGCAATTGGTGGGGGCGACGGCAGCCTGGATTTACTTGCCCTTTATTTTGCAAGGGTGCCTGTTTGGGGTGATCAGCGCAGTGGGAGCTTGGGGATTGGTCTTGGGATCCCAGCAGTTGCTGCAGGAGCTGCTGGAGCAGTTGATTGCCTTGCCCTTTCTCAAGGTGATGCAGGCAGATCGCAGCCAACTGGAGTTTTGGTTCTTGCCGTCAATGTTATTGGGGATGGGGGTTTTTCTGGGCACCACCAGCAGCTTGATCGCGGTGCGCAAGTCGGCAGGGCGCTGAGCTGGAGGCGATGCTGAGGAAAGCCCTGGATATTCCAATCTGAGGATCGCCATAGGATAAGATGATGGACTCTACTTCCCTGGCTTTCCAAGATCTGGCCGCCATGAACCCATTGCCTCCTCCCGCCCACCCTTACCAATTCCGCGCTTTGGGCCTAGTTAAGGGATCCCTGAAATCGATCCCCAAGACTTATGCACAGGCAATTTTGGTTGCCTCTGACGGAGCAGAATATCCGGCTACCCCCGGACGCGCCGAGCTTCTCGGCCCCTTCGAGCACTGCATCAAGAGCGGCCATACCTACTGGTACTACGTGCAGCCGCAGCCGCGTTCAGGGGGGGCTTTGGGCTTGAGCATCATCCGCATCCTGGCCCTGCCGGAAGAGGAGCAAGACCCAGAGTGGGAAGAAGAACCGTTTTTGCCTGCCCCTGAGGACACAGAGGAAGGCTTTAACATCCGCGGCATTGTCGAGCCCCACGATGGCTTTGTTGAGGTGACCGTGCGGCGCAAGCCCCAGGGAACCAAGCAATTTGCTCCTCTGCAATTGCGCTTGGAAGGGTTCTTGCCCGGAGCTGTGGCGGGCGAGTTTTGGGATCTGTTGGCAGAGCGAGAGGGCAACAAACTGCTGTTGGTGGATGGTACCCGCCTGTTGACCGCAGTAGCCTAGCTATCTAGATTGGCCCTGCTTGAGAACCTTAAAATAAAACAAAGAGCTTCCCAACCGATGGTGTCTGCTGCCGGCTTGTCCCAACGGGTCGCCCATCTATCCCCTTCCCCCACGCTATCCATTTCGGCTCTGGCTAAAGCCATGCAGGCAGAGGGGCTGGATGTGTGTAGCTTGAGCGCAGGCGAGCCGGATTTCGATACACCTGACCACATTCGGGCCGCGGCCATCCGTGCTCTGGAAGATGGCAAAACCCGCTACGGCCCCACCGCTGGGATCCCCGCCCTTCGCCAAGCAGTGGCCGATAAGCTGCGGCAGGAAAACGGCCTGGAGTTCAGCCACGACCAAATCCTGATCAGCAACGGCGGCAAGCAAACCCTGTTTAACCTGGCCATGGTGCTGCTGGATCCCGGCGATGAAGTGATCCTGCCTGTTCCCTACTGGGTCAGCTACCCCGAAATTGCGGCTTTGGCAGGGGCAAAGGTTGTGCGGGTGCAGACGGAAGAGGCCCAGGGGTTCAAGCTCACCGCCGAGCAATTGCGCCAGGCCCTCACCCCCCGCAGCAAGCTGCTGATTCTCAACTCACCGGCCAACCCTACCGGAGCCGTTTACCACCAGCACGAGCTGGCAGCTCTGGCAGAGGTGATCCTCTCGGCCCCCAACCTGTACGTGATCTGCGACGAGATCTACGAAAAGCTGGTCTACGGACAGGCCCGCCACATCAGCCTGGGATCCCTTTGCCCTGACTTGATGCCGCGCCTGATTCTCAGCAGTGGCTTTGCCAAAGCCTACGCCATGACCGGCTGGCGGGTGGGCTACTTGGCCGGGCCCAAGCCCATCATCGAGGCAGCCATCAACCTGCAAAGCCACAGCACCTCCAATGTGTGTACCTTCGCCCAGTACGGTGCTCTGGAAGCCCTGACCAGCCCCCTATCGGCAGCAGCTGTGGAAAAAATGCGCCAAGAATTCTGGCAGCGGCGAGATCTGATGCTGGACGGGATCCGCACCTTGCCGGGGGTGACTTGCCCGGAGCCAGAAGGTGCATTTTATGTGTTTGTCAACATCGGCCAAACCGGGTTAAGTTCGGTGGAGTTTTGCCGGCAGCTGCTCAAGGAACACCACGTGGCTGCTGTGCCGGGGGTAGCCTTTGGGGCAGATTCCTACATTCGCCTTTCCTATGCTGCCGATCGCACCACCCTCGAAAAAGGGCTGCAGCGGCTGCACCGGTTTGTGGCTTCCCTCTGAGGATTGAAAAGAGCGGATGGATCCCCGCAGGCCATCCCCAGTGGCGGAATCCCCATTAGAGGTGTGAACACCATTGCTTAACCCTAGCTATAGTGTTAGGGGATGGGCTACGAGGGGATAACTCATGTCTGGCAGAACGGCGCTTGTCATCACCGTTGCCTGTTTGAGTGGGGGATCCGGAAAGACCACAGCCGCCCTCAACTTGGCCATCATGCTGGCCGAGCATGGCAAGACGCTGGCTGTTGACTTTGACCCACAGGGCAACCTGAGCCAGTGGATGGGCTGGACGGATCTGTCGGAGTCGGCCACCATTGCCGAGACGATTTTGCCGGGGGCGGATCGGGTTCACATTCGGGAGATTATCCGTCCGCCGTTGAATGAGGATCGCCAGGAGCGGCTGTGGTTGGCCCCCAGCGATTACAGTCTCTCGCGGGCTATGGATGCGATCGTGATGGAGCCGGGGCGGGAGCTGTTTTTGAAGCGGGCTTTGCGACCGATTTTGCCGGAGTATGACTTTTTGGTCATCGACAGCCCCCCCTCGAAAGGGTTGCTCACCTACAACAGCATTCTCAGCGCCGATCTGCTGGTGGTGCCGACGGAATGTACCCAAAAGGGGGTGATGGGGGCCCTAAGTACCCTGGTGCTGTTGAAAGAATTGGAAGAGCTGGATTTTCATGTGCCCAAGTTTTTGGGGGTGCTCCCCACACGGGAACAGTGGGTGGGCAACAACCGCACCAAAATGTCGCGGGCCGCGGTGGAAGCCTTGGCGGAAATGATGCAAGGGATCCCCATTTTCACGCCGGTGCGGCAAAGTACGGTCGTTCAGCAAACCAACAGCATGGGCTGGTCGTTGGCGGAGGCAGGGGAAGATCTCCTGGCCCAACCTTATCGCGAGATCCTCAAGGCTGTGCTGGAGGCCCGCTAACATGGCTACTGCCAAGAAGCCTCCCAAAAAAAAATTGCCCACCGGCCCCACCAAGGCGGATCTGCTCTCGCGCATGGGGGTGAATAAGCAGCCAGAGCCGATGGAACCTGCACCTACGGCTGCCGATGGCGTTGAGGCTCCGCACCGTCCAGAGGACAACAGGGGGACGGATTCCCTGGATCTGCCTCACCCTGCGGCATTAGATGTTGAGCCCGATCCATCTGCCGCCGCCTCGTCCCCTCTGTGCCAGGTTGCCACAACCCCACCAGAGGCAGGACGGATGCCTCTCCTGGCCAGTGTGCTCTCCACACCTGAAGCTCCTTCTCGGGATGCGGATCCCTTGTCCAACTTGTCGCCCGCTCCGGTCGAGGTGGAAAGGGTTGTCTCCCCACCCCAGGTCAGTCTGGCCAAATGGGCCAATACTTCGCTGCCAACTGAAAAGCCAGCCGAGCTTTTGCCCCCTGCTACTGCTTGCACCGACAATGGGGTTCGCCGCAATGGCACCCCCAATGGGCAGGGTGCCCAGTCGGATCCCCGCGAGGCTCTGGATGCACAACTGGGCCTGCAAAAGCTTACCCTCAAATGGTCTGCCGAGAGGGTAGAAAAGCTGGGATCCCTGGAAAGCGCCACCGGGCTACCGGGCGAGATTTTGCTGGAAGTCCTGCTGGATCATTGGGAACAATTGCCCAAGCCCTTGCAGCAAGATTGCCTCCTGCAAGCCCACCGCATTCGCGTCGAGCGGCTGGTGATCAGCCAAAACTTCACCATTGCCACGATTGAGCAACTGCTCTTCACGTCAGCGTTGCGCAACAACAACGAGCAGCATCTGCTTTGAGTTCTGGCCGGTTGGCCTGGGAAATTCCCCCTCAAGATCTCCGCCAGTATGCCAGACAACAGGGATCCCTGTTCCTGTGCTAGGGTCAAAATGGTTCTGTTGGCTTTTCGCGCTTTTCGGCCTGTGCTCTCTCCCCCTCGCTACCTGGCGGCAACCCAACCTCATTATTCTCAAGCGTATTTCCCACTGATTTTCTATTTTTTCCTTCTCCGTATTTCTCCCATCCTTTAGGGGACAACATCGCGGCCGAATCTTCTTTAAGGCGACCAGGTTGTAGTGGAGCGGCAACAGTTGATGAAAGAACTTGATTTGGCCAAAGCTGTAGAGCAACGGCGCACCTTTGCCATTATTTCCCATCCCGATGCGGGGAAGACCACCCTCACCGAAAAGCTGCTGTTGTACGGGGGGGCCATTCAAGAAGCGGGAGCTGTGAAGGCCCGTCGGGCGCAAAAGCGGGCCACTTCCGACTGGATGGAACTGGAAAAGCAGCGGGGTATTTCCATCACCTCTACCGTCCTGCAATTTGATTACCGCAACATTCGTCTCAATCTGCTGGATACTCCCGGCCACCAGGACTTCAGCGAAGACACCTATCGCACCCTGGCAGCGGCTGACAATGCCGTGATGCTGGAAGATGCCGGCAAAGGGTTGGAAACCCAGACCCGCAAGCTGTTTGAAGTGTGTCAGATGCGGGGGCTGCCGATTTTTACCTTTATCAACAAGATGGATCGCCCAAGTCGGGATCCCTTGGAGCTGATGGATGAAATTGAGACAGAACTGGGCCTCAAGCCCTATCCTGTCAACTGGCCAATTGGCTCAGGCGAGCGGTTTACTGCGCTATTTGACCGTCGGACTCAGGAGTTTCATTTCTTTGAGCGGGTATCTGGGGGGCGGCTAAAAGTTCAAGATACCGTTATTAAACTTGGGGATCCACAAATTGAGGAGTTGATCGACAAAGACTTGTATTACCGATTCAAGGAAGAGCTGGAACTGCTGGATGGTCTCATGCCCACCTTGGATCTAAAACAAGTGCATTCCGGCAAACAAACCCCGGTCTTTTTCGGCAGTGCCATGACCAATTTTGGGGTGGAGCTTTTCCTCAATGCATTTTTGGAGTATTCCTTACCGCCAATGCCTCACGAGAGCACTGCTGGGCTAATCCCGCCCGAACATCCTGAGTTTACGGGCTTTGTCTTTAAGCTGCAGGCCAACATGGATCCCCGCCATCGGGATCGCGTCGCTTTTGTACGCATCTGCTCCGGCAAGTTTGAGAAGGATATGGTGGTCAACCATGCCCGACTCAATCGTTCGATCCGTCTATCCTATCCCCAGAAGTTGTTTGCTCAAGAGCGCATCTCCATCGACGAAGCTTACCCTGGGGATGTGATCGGCCTGAATAATCCCGGCATCTTCACGATTGGAGATACTATCTACACCGGCCCGAAATTGCGCTACGCCGGGATCCCCAGCTTTTCTCCTGAGCTGTTTGCCTACTTGAAAAATCCCAATCCTTCTAAGTTTAAGCAGTTCCAGAAGGGGGTAGCGGAACTGCGGGAAGAAGGAGCTGTGCAAATCATGTACTCTATCGACGATTCCAAACGGGATCCGATTGTGGCAGCGGTGGGCCAATTGCAGTTTGAGGTTTTGCAGTATCGCCTTGAAAGTGAATACAACGTCGAAACCCGACTGGAGATGTTGCCCTACACCCTGGCCCGCTGGGTCGAGAATGGCTGGAAGGCGCTGGAGAATATTCCCAGCTTGTTTAACACCCTAGTTGTTAAAGACATTCAAGACAGGCCCGTTCTTCTGTTTAAGAACGAGTGGACTTTACAGCAATTTGCTGCCAGCAACCCTAAAATCAAGCTCAGCAAAATTGCCCCTATCTCGGATCTCGGCCCAGAATTGGGTGACGGCCAATAGATCAACCTAAGAGAATCCGTCTCAAAGAGCCTTAGGTTCTGACATTCAGTCGAGATGCCATCGGTCTCCACAGTAGCTGTGTTGACATTCTTGGATTTCTGAGCAAACCCCTCACACAGATCGCAGCAATTCCCCCATCTTTTTCCTGCATCGTCCAGGGACAGAGGGAGTGAACCATGCCTTTCTTCTCCAACCTGGGATCCGATTCTCCCCACTTTGGCGCTGCCCTCAGTGCTTGTGCGCCACTTTGCGAACGCTCCTTGTGGGGACTGGATCCGCAAGCCGTTTTTTTGAATCACGGCTCCTACGGCGCGACCCCGAAAAAGGTGTTGCAGGCCCAGAGTGTATGGCGGGAACGCCTTGAGGCTCAGCCGGTGCAGTTTATGGGAGAGGAACTTCCTCGAGCCTTGCGGGCGGCGGCAGCAGAACTGGCCCATTTCGTCGGGGCCGAACCCGAAAATTTGGTGTTTGTGGAAAATGCCACCAGCGGGGTCAATGCCGTTTTGCGCTCGCTGCGGTTCCGGCCAGAGGATCAGATCGCCTGCACCAATCACGGTTACGGGGCCGTTCGTCAGGCATTGCAGTACATCTGTGCCCAGTGGGGAGCCATCCCAGTTGAGGCGCAGATCCCTTTCCCCATTGCGGGGCCAGAGCAGGTTATCGCGGCCTTCGAGGCCATCCTCACTCCCCAAACTCGCCTGGCGGTGTTGGATCACCTCACCTCGCCTACGGCTCTGATCTACCCCCTGCCTGAGCTGATCGGCCTCTGTCGGGAGCGCGGGATCCCGGTTTTGGTGGATGGCGCCCATGCCCCCGGAGTTCTCCCCTTGGAGTTGGAAAAGCTAGGAGCCGATTGGTACACCGGCAATGCCCACAAGTGGCTGTTTGCCCCGAAAGGCTGTGCCTTTTTGTGGGTGGCCCCCTATCGACAGGCCCAAACTCATCCTACGGTGATCTCCCACGGCTATGGGCAAGGGTTCACAGCGGAGTTCGACTGGGTGGGCACACGGGATCCCAGCGCTTGGTTGGCCATTTCAGCAGCCCTGGCGTTTATCCAAGGGGTGGGACTGGACAACATCCGTCAGCACAACCACACTCTGCTGCTGCAGGCGCGGCAGTTGCTCTTGGAGGCTCTTGAGGGGATCCCGCCCGCCCCCGAAAAGATGTTGGGCTTTATGGCCACCCTACCCTTGCCGCCATTTTGGCAGCAGTGGATCCCTGAGCTGCCTCTTGGGGAGCGCGCCCGTCGCCTGCACGATTACCTGTGGCACACGTACCGCATTGAGGTTCCGATCATCCCCTTCGCCGGGCAGCTTTGGGTACGCATCTCGGCCCAGGTCTACAACCGTTTGGCAGAGTACGAACAGTTGGCGCTGGCCTTGCAGCATCTGCCCTGAGGTTTTGTCGGTTGAGCCGCTTTCACGACATTGCAAGTATAGTTGCTTCGCACACCAGTAAAACGATTCCAGATCTATGGTCAATTCAGTTGAGGATGAGATGACGTTACAGGTAGGATGGCATGCCAGTAGACCTCAGAAAGAAGCCTTGACCTAAGAGAGAGTCGTAGGGCATGTCCAGGAAGGGAGCAGACCCACAGACGTACAAAGCCGGTCATACAGCGGAAGGGAAGGGTATGGGAGTCGGTAAAAGCAGCGCGGAACGCTTGGGGAGCGTCTCAATCTAGTTTGAAGCGACCGCAGTGCTTTCAAGAGGGCAAGGATGCATGCAGATGGAGGAACTTCTGTTGATGAAGTGACAAGGCCTGCTTTTGCAAGTCGGACTATTCTACTGGCCAGTGTCTCATTGCTATTTGAATTGACTATCTGAAAAAGTCAGAAAACGTATCCCGCAGATCCGAAAGCCGATCGTTGAAGCAAGTCAGCCGATCCCCTGCGGAGTTCACCAGCGTCAGATCTGCCCGACCGGTTGCCCCTTCGGATCCCAGTAGAGGAACGCTCATGCGGCTGGGATCCGTGGGATTCTGGGAAACGCGGATGACGGCTCGATCGCGGTTAAATTGATAAGCCTCGGCCACATAGCGGATGGGCTCGCTCAAGGTGGGATCCACCGGCAGCCCTGGGGCCGGCAGGAGATCCACCAGCTCGGTGAACGTGCCACTCCGCAGGCCCACCACGGCAGCAGCTCCCAACTGGTTACAAATGGCAATGAGAACCGGCTCTTGGGCAGTGGCGGTGAGGTTGGCCAAGGTAACCGTGACCGTGGCGCGGCTGGCTGCCGGCGGGTAGGTGACCTCAAAGGTGCGGGCAAAGGCATTGCCCAGCTCGTCGCGGGCGCGAAAGCGAAGCTGCCCGGTGTAGGGCAGGATGGAAGAAAAGTAGATGCCAAAGCGGTCGCTGGGACTCCGTCCGGGGATATTGGCCTGTCCGGGGACATAGGCAAGGGCAGCCCGGCTTTGCCACTGATTGGGCGGGGTGTAGGGCAGCAGCGGGCCACTGGTGAAGTTGGGGGGTTCTTTGGGGGGCAGATCCGGCTGGCCATCTCTGTTCAAATCCAGGCCATTGCCCAAAAAGGCCACCGAGCGCTGTAAGAGGATGGGGCGGTTTTGGTTATCCAGAGGGGGATTCCGCCTCTCTGCCAGCCCGGCGTTGTCCACATAGACATTGAGGGGGCGATTTAGGATTTGGTTATCCCGTTGCCGCCGCATGTTGAACTGTAGGTAAGGCCCCACTGCGCCCGCTGCCGGGGATCCCCCTGTAATTTCAAAATCATCTGCCCGCAGAAAGACATTTTCCAGTGGGCCCAGGGGAGTGGTTCCCTCGCCGCAACCGACCAAGCTGAGCGCCAAGAGCGCCAAAGTTATATAAGCTACAGCAGGGCAACCTTTTGCGGTGGGGGAATCCGAGCCCCCACAAGAGGCACGCTTTGGCTTCAGCATTCATCTCCTCTCCACAGATCCACAACAAACACCTTGGCGAGGGTTCGACCCAACCGGACTAGGTTGAAGGATGGGCAGGGATCCCCCACCGGATTCGCCTGAACCACTATACCGTGAGCCTCGGTTCAGCTCCCACCATCCCTAGGGGGTTGGCGGCAAGGGGCAAGAAATGGGGGCGATCGCCACCCCTCATCTTCTGTAGAGGCTTGATAGCCTAGAGGGAGCGAGATGTGGATACCCATGTCAGATACTCCTGCGGTCTTGGTAGAGCAACTTCAAAAGCGCTACGGATCCACAGTGGCCGTGGCGGACGTCTCGTTTCAGGTGGAACCCGGCCAGATCTACGGCATTCTCGGCCCCAATGGGGCCGGCAAGACCACCACTTTGCATTGCCTTTGCACCTTGCTTCGTCCCGATGCGGGCCGGATAGAGGTGTACGGGATCCCGGCCAGCGAAAACCCCAAAGCGGTACGAGAAAAACTGGGGTTTGTCGCCCAAGAGGTGGCCTTGGATAAGGTGCTGACCGGGCGAGAATTGTTGCAGTTGCAGGCCGACCTCTACCACCTGCCGCGCCCCCTGGCCCAAGAGCGAATCGCTGCCGTCCTGGAGCTGCTGGGGCTGACCGACCGCGCCGACCAGCGCATCGGTACCTACTCCGGCGGGCTGCGCAAACGCTTGGATCTGGCGGCAGGACTGCTCCATCAACCCCAGGTGCTGGTCTTGGACGAGCCCACGGTGGGCCTGGACATTCCCAGTCGGCTGGCCATCTGGGATTTTTTGCGCCAACTCAAGAACACAGGGATCACAGTGGTGCTCAGCAGCCACTACCTGGAGGAGATCGACCTGCTGGCGGATCGGGTGGCCATCATCGACCGGGGCAAGGTGATTGCCGAGGGAACCCCCGAGGAGCTGAAAACCCGCGTCGGCGGCGAGCGCATCACCGTCAAGCTGCAGGAATTTGCCCCGGCGGAACTGGCCCAACGGGGTGCCCAACTGCTGGGATCCCTGCCCTTTGTCCAGAAGGTGGTGATCAACAGCGCCCAGGGCAACGCCCTGAACCTGGTGGTGCAGCGGAATGGAGAGGATCCCCTCAGCCAGATCCGCGCTCACTTGCAAGCTCATGGGCTAGAGGTGTTCAGCAGCACCCAGTCTCGTCCCAGCTTGGATGATGTGTATTTGGCGGCAACCGGGCAAACCCTGATGGACGCGGAGCTGGCCGCTGCCGAGGCCAATCTGGGCAAAAAGAAAAAGTAACTTCATCACCTCATGCTCGAGCCCTATTGATCCCTATACAAATGATCCCTATACAAAGGCACATCGAGGTATTTGGTAGATGGATTTGGAATGGATTGATTGATCGCAACCCTACAGGAGCTTTGGTATGAACTCTGCCTCTTCCTCGGTTCAACCCAACCCGATCCCCCTTCTGACGGCTGATTTTTGGCAGGAGACCTTTGCCCTCACCCGCCGCTTGTTTATCCAACTGCAGCGTCGCCCCACAACCTTGCTGGCCGGCATTATCCAGCCGTTGCTCTGGCTGATTCTATTTGGAGCCTTGTTTCAGAATGCTCCTGCCGGCATTTTCGGGGCCGGACAAAACTACACCCAGTTTTTGGGGGCGGGAGTCATCGTGTTTACGGCTTTTGGTGGAGCCTTGAATGCCGGGGTGCCGGTGATTTTCGACCGAGAATTTGGCTTTTTGAACCGGTTGTTGGTGGCTCCCCTCACCTCTCGTTTTTCCATTGTTCTTGCTTCTAGCCTGTTTATCGTCAGCTTGGCGTTGCTGCAGACGGCGGTGATTGTGGGGGCAGATTACGCCCTTGGGGCCGGGATCCCCGACGGGCCAGGCTTGGCGGTGGTGGCCCTGATCGTGGGCCTGTTGGTCTTGGGCTTTACGGCGCTGAGCTTGGGCTTGGCCTTTGCCATGCCGGGGCACCAGCAATTGCTGGCTTTCATCTTTTTGGTCAACTTGCCCCTGATCTTTTCCAGCACGGCCTTGGCTCCCCTGAGCTTTATGCCCACCTGGCTGCGTTGGGTGGCCAGCCTCAACCCCCTCACTTTTGCCATCGAGCCCATTCGCCATGTCTACCGCAGCGATAGCTGGAGCTGGGCCGATGTGGTGCTGCAGGCTCCCTGGGGCGATCTCACCCTGGCGGGATCCCTGGGCCTTTTGACGGGGTTTGTGGGGGTGTCGGTTCTACTGGTGCAGGGGGTGTTGCGCAAAAGCTTGGCCTGAGCATCTCTGCCCAGGCTGTGCCGCTCAAAGCCACTGGCGGGAAACGGACTTCTCCATAGCTGCCTGTGCCCGCTGCACCAGAGCCAGGGGGCTGTCCTGGGCTGGGGAAACGCTGAGAGAAGGAGTAAGGCTGCGAGCCTGCAGAGCCATGTGGAGCTGCAGTTCGGTTA
The DNA here is from genome assembly GCF_047461635.1 of Synechococcus sp. W55.2. Lineage (NCBI taxonomy): Bacteria > Bacillati > Cyanobacteriota > Cyanophyceae > Synechococcales > Synechococcaceae > Synechococcus > Synechococcus sp. W55.2. The sequence goes on from NZ_JANSHM010000001.1 coordinate 33,084, forward strand.
CGTACTCCCGCAGGCCAAAGTTAGACCCAGAAGAAGAAGGAGCCGCTGAAGAGGGGTGAGACACAGACATCACGGCAAAGAGTCCTTCGCGAAATGGCCACTGTTGCTCTGCTAAGGTATCACGCCCACCCCTTTTCCGAAGCTTCCAAAATGTTAGCTTTGATTAAGATTTGCAACCGTTTGGCCATGGTGGTGCTCAAGGATTGGCAGCGCTCCAAGTTGGATCCCAGCGACGATGCCCTCTTTTACAGCTATCCTCGCTTCGTGACTCATGTGGATTCTGGCTTCATCGGCCAGCTCACCGATCTGTACCGCGAGCATCTGCGGCCCCAGACCCGCATTCTCGATCTGATGAGCAGTTGGGTCTCCCATTTGCCACCTGAGATGGAGTTTGCCCATGTGGAGGGGCATGGGATGAACCCTGAGGAACTGGCGGCCAACCCCCGGCTGGATCACTTCTTCATCCAAAACTTGAACCAAAACCCAAGTCTGCCCTTCCCTGATCAATCCTTCGACGCGGTGCTAAACACGGTCTCGGTGCAATATCTGCAGCAGCCAGAGCAGGTGTTTGCCGAGGTGTATCGCATCCTAAAGCCCCAGGGCCTCTTCATCGTCAGCTTCTCCAATCGCATGTTTTTCCAGAAGGCGATCCAGGCTTGGCGGGACAACTCTGAGGCGGGGCGAGTGGAGTTGGTCAGGCGCTATTTTGAGTCGGTGCCGGGGTTTGCGGTGGTGAAGGTGATCCAGCGGCCTGCCCCTATGGGTTGGCTGGGCTTTTGGGCAGGCGGAGGCGGGGATCCCTTCTATGCCCTAATTGGACAGCGGACGGCGGGGTAGAATTCTCCAGCTTGCCTGTGGCGTGCAGGCGGGATCCTTGGAAATATCCAACAAGACTCCAGCATCCACCAGATCTTGCAGCTGTGTTATCCTCGCTACCCTCAGAGGTCTGTCTTGTTCTCCGGTCTTTCTGACAGTTCTTCCCCACAAAACGGCAATCCTTCCCCCCTACCCATCTCGGCAATTGGGGAGGCAGGGCTGCTGCAGATCGTGCAGCGCTACTGTCCGGCCCAGGTGGTGGGAGACGATGCGGCGGTGTTAGCTGCTCCGGAGGGGCAGTTGGTGGTGACAACCGATGTGTTGGTGGAGGGAGTTCACTTCAGCGATTTGACGACCCCGGCCCATGCGGTGGGCTGGCGCGCGGTGGCCGCCAATCTATCGGATCTGGCCGCGATGGGATCCCGTCCGCAGGCGTTGGTGGTGGGTTTGGGCTTGCCGGGATCCACGCCGGTCGCTTGGGTGGAGGAGCTTTATCAAGGGATGCGGGACTGTTGCGCCCGCTGGGAATGCCAACTGGTGGGAGGGGATCTGTGTCGGTCGCCGCATCGATTTGTGGCAATCACGGCCCTGGGATCGGTGCAGCCGGGGCGGGCTATTCAGCGCAGACGGGCTCAACCCGGCGATTGGCTGGTGGTAACAGGGCCCCACGGAGATGCGCGGGCAGGCTTGGAGCTGCTTCTCCATCCTGAACAGGGATCCTCAGCCACGGCAGCCGAGCGCGAGCAGTTGATCAGGGCTCACCAATACCCACGCCCGCGCCTGGATCTGGTGCCCCTCTTGGAAGGGATCCCGGATCCCTTGCGCATTGCCGGCATGGATACCAGCGATGGTTTGGCAGATGCCCTGGTGCAGGTGTGTCAGGCCAGCGGGGTGGCGGCGAGGATCGAGGTGGAGCGGATCCCGATTTCAGAAGCTTTGCGGCAGGCTTTTCCGGCCCAAGCCTGGGAGTGGGCGCTCTATGGAGGCGAAGATTTTGAGCTGCTCCTCAGTGCCGAGGTGTCGGTGGCCAAGCATCTGTTGGAAAGATTGCCGGGGGCCGTTTGGATTGGAGAAGTGACAGGCTGGGATCCGCAGGGAACCGTCTGGCTGAAGGACGGGCAAGCCCTCAGCCGTCAACAAGCCTTCCAGCATTTCTGAGAGAAGTTGTGCTGCAGGATGGCCACCCAAACTGCCAACAGTTGAAAACAAATCGACTTGTGGGAGAAAACAAGCCCTAGGAAGGATTCGATAACCTAGAAGTGGAGAGAAGCTGAGACAAGGAAGCAAATTGACTTGGAATAGCTTCAGGCAACTGCTCAGAACTCGGCAGAACTTGGAGAAGCATTGGAGACTCTACTCATGAAAGCTATCTTAACAGCAGCCATTCTTGGCCTGGCCGGGATCCCTGCGTTGGCCCCCTTGCCCAGTTCGGCTCAGCCGCTTTTTGAATTGGGTGCCTACCGCCTTGAGCAGGGGACGATTATCCCGGTCGGCAGCCTGAGTAGCGAAGGGCCGCAATACTTTTATCCCGACACCGTCTATCCCCTGGAAGTGGCCGTTACTCAGAACATTTTTGACAGCCAGGGGCGCTTGGTGATCCCGGCGGGTAGCCGCATTTTTGGACAGATGGAACCTGCACCGGGCGGATCCCGCTTTGTCGGTACTTCTATTGTTCTCGGCGGTCGTACCTACAGCCTACGGGCTTCCTCCAACATCCTCCACGACGAAAAGGATCCCCGTCAGTATTCGGCTGAGGCCATTGCTCAAGATGCAGCCATTGGGGCAGCCGCAGGGGCCATTTTGGGGGCGATCACGGGCGGAGTCTCGGTGGGCAATGTCTTAGGAGGCGCCGTGACTGGAGTGGTGGTGGGCAATGTTACCGCTCCCCAGGTGGTGGTGCTGCGCCCCGGCCAATCTTTCAATCTAACTTTGGAAGCTCCGCTGACTTTGTGAGGTGCCGTTTGGAGATTCCTCTGGGAGTGTTGAGGGTCGGCGACTTGTGATTCACTGGGGATCAAGTTGCCGATCCCTGTTTTCATTTCATGGCTACTGAATCCAAGCCCACTTCCCCCCTCTCCTCCACCGAGCACAGGTTTACGGCTGGAGAGGAGAGCTTCACCTACCAAGCGCTGGCCGGTTGGCAGACCCTTTTTCAGCGGGAAAAACCGGTGGCCGAGATCTTTCACGTCGCCTATCTGAAGCAAGACTCTGCTGCCCAGCACCGCCCTCTCACTTTTGTGTTCAACGGTGGGCCTGGGGCAGCCTCTGCCTACCTGCACATGGGAGCGCTGGGGCCCAAACGGATTTGCTTCGGGCCCAATGGCAGTTTGCCTCCCTCTCCGGTGCGGCTGGTGGACAATGCCGAAAGCTGGCTGCCCTTTTCCGACCTGGTCTTTGTCGATCCGGTGGGGACGGGGTTCAGCCGCGCCCTGCCCAAGGATTCTCAAGACCCCAAAGATTCCCGGGAGAAATCCGATCCGGCATCCAAGCCCCCTCAGCCGGATGCTAAGGCGGAGGAGCCTCCTAAGGAATCGCCTTTCTGGGATGTGGAGCGGGATTTGCAATCCTTGGGAGAATTCATTCAGGGCTTTCTTTCCCGATACAAACGCTGGCTCTCCCCCATTTTCATTGCCGGCGAGAGTTACGGTGGGTTTCGGGTGGCGCGGCTGGCCAAGGAGCTGCAATCCAAGTTTGGCGTAGGCTTGTCGGGGGCCATTCTCATCTCGCCTGCACTTGAGTTTGGGTTGCTGGAGACCAACGATTACAACCTCAGCACCTGGGCAGCCCTTTTCCCTTCCTATGTGGCCACAGCAGCCCATCATGGACGGTGTGGCTGGGGGGAGGATTTGCAGATCCTGCTGCCCAAAGCAGAACGCTTTGCCCGACAACGTCTGCTGCCCCTCTTGGCTATGGGGGAGGCAATGCCAGAGGCAGAACGGCAAGCGGTGTATCAGGAGATGGCGGCAGGGATCGGCTTATCTCCAGAGTATGTGGCCCACAAAGGCGGGCGGATCGATATCGCCAGTTTTGCCCGCGAGCTGTTGCGGTCGCAGCGACTGGTGCTGGGGCTCTACGATGCTTCTGTAACCACGGTGGATCCCTTTCCGGATCGGCCTACCTTCGAGGGATCCGATCCCACCTTGGATGGGATCGATCGCCTGTTCACGGCAGCCATCAACAGCCACTTGCGAGAGACCTTGCAGGTGGAAACGGAGTTGACCTATCACCTACTGAACCTGGAGGTGTTCAAGTCCTGGCGGTTCACCCCAAAAGGAGAGTTGAAGCAAGGATTCATCGGGGCAATGGACGAGCTGCGCAGCAGCATGGCCCTCAACCCCCACATGCGGGTGAGCATTCATCATGGCTTTTACGACCTGGTCACGCCCTACTTTGCCTCGAATCACCTGGTGGATTTGATGAAGTTGGATCCGCGGTTGAAGGCCAACCTCACCCTACGTCATTATCGCGGCGGACACATGTTCTACACCTGGGATCCCTCGCGATTGGAGTGGTTTACAGAAATGCGTGAGTTTTACTCGAAAACAGCTTCCAGCTCAGAGTCATAACATACTCGCCGGGCGAGGATTCTGGTTCCTGGTTTTGCAGCAGCACTTATAGTCAATTCAAATGGCAATGAGACACTAGCCGGTGCAATAGCTCCGCTAGAAAGTTCCTCTATAGCGTGCATCCTTGCCCTCTTGAAATTTAGGCCAGGACAGTGGCCCACACCCAAAACGTTGCATGCACAGGGCCATAGGGCTTTTCTCAATAGCTCAAACGACCCTACTCCCTACAACCAGTCGCGTAGCTCTGAGCTGGGGATCTCACGGCGCTCCCCGGTAACCGTGAGAAAAATCGTGAGAAAAATAATGAGCGGTTTTGATTCCTGTCTTTCCCTCTTCTTGAGAGAGAGAACTCAGATGGGATCCCTGGGGCCTAAGAGGCTTGTTGTTGATTTTGAACAGTAGGGATCCGGCGCAAATTCAAAAGCACCATTGCGCTGAGGGGGCGCGTGTTGGCCAGTAGCCCCACGATCAGCAGCAGCCAACTGTTCAAGGTAGTATTGTCCAGCAGCCAACCCATCAACAGAGCCGATCCTGCCCCTTCGGCAACTGCCGCCAAGAGCCAAGCCCGGCCACCTTTCCAGCCCTGAGACCACAAGGCCCATTGCAGCCCACCGACGCCAACCCCCACCAGCAAACCGCGCAGCGCATCTCCCATCGCCCGCAAGACATTTTGGAGCCAGGGATCCGTCGGGTTAAAAGCAGAGGTTGCCACCCCCACCTGGGGAGCGAGGAAATCCGCCGCCGCCCAACCCAAAGCCGTGGCCAGCAGAGTTGCAGCCACCCATCCCACAGAAACCTGCCGCCGCAACACCGCCCACTGTAGCAGCCCCATCAGCAAGCCAAGGCCGGCTCCAGCCACCGCTTCTTGTAGTGATCCCAAAGCCGCCAGCAGAGGCGCTGATGCCCCCAGCCCCAGGTAGCCGATCCCAGCCGCCCCCCAATTGGCCAAGAGCCAACTCAACGCCAACCCTTTGCCCAGGCGGGGTGCATTCAGGGGTGCATCCAACAGATGAGAGCCGGACTTGCTGTTGACATGTTCCTGCCCAACCTTCTGTTCCACCTCGCGCAGTCCCTGTTCCGCTGAAGGGTTACCCGGTTCCAGCCGCAGCACCCCTTGATAGTCCATCTGGGCAAGGCCCCAATGCCCCTGTCGTTGGTGGGCCAGACCGCGGTAGAGATAGTAGCGGGCTTCGTTGGGGGCGCTCTGGATCAGCTCATTGAGCAGATGGACGGCCATCTTGTACTCGCCTGCCTCGATCAGACTGACCGCCTGCTGGAGCTTTTCTTCCTCAACTGGGGCAGTTCGGGGCTGTTGGGAAGTCGGCTGGCCAAATCCGGTCGGGATCCGCGGGGGGCGAACACCTTGAGGTGAACGAGAGGAATTTGAGGGGACGAACGGGGCAGGAGGGGCGATCTTGTTTCCATAGACAGCCTGTAGCTGCTGGCTGAGCCCTTCCATGTTGGCCGGGCGGAGGGCAGGGTCTTTCTCTAGGCACTGGAGGATGACCCTCTCCAGAGCAGCAGGGATGGGGTGGGCTAGCTTGTGGTCTTGGAAGGGGCGGGGCTTTTGAAAGTTGTGGACGTGGTACCAGCCTTGCAAGGTGTCGGTATCCGGCTCGAAGGGCAACGCACCAGTTAACAGCTCGTACAGCACCACCCCCAGGGAATAGATGTCGGAGCGGCCATCCAGCTTTTCTCCGCGCATTTGCTCGGGCGAGGCATAGACCATCGTGCCCAAAAAATAGCCCGTCTGCGTCAGGCCACGAGAGGTCTCCCCCATGAGCTTGGAAATGCCGAAGTCCAGGATCTTGACCCGCTCTTTCCCATCGGGCCCTTTCTGCACAAAGATGTTGCTGGGTTTAATGTCGCGGTGGATGACGCCGCGAATGGAGTGCTTGCCCAGATCCATCTGAAAGTTGTGGGCGTGGTGCAGGGCAGAGCAAATTTGCAGAGCTAAGTTCACCACTCGCTCTGGGTGCAAGGGGCCTTCCCGAGCCAGCACATAGTCCAACCCCTGGCCGCTGTAGGGTTTGGCATTCAGGTACTCCATCACCAGATAGGGCTGGTTTTGGTACAGGCCGTAAGAGCGCACCTGCACGATGTTGGGGTGCTCGCCCAACAGAGCGCTGACCCTGGCCTCATCCATGAAGCGTTGCTGCAGTTGCTGGTAGTACTCTGGGCCCATGTCCGGGGGCGGCGGGCGCAACAACTTGACGGCCACCAGCTCGTCATTGAGCTGGGTATCCACCGCCTCGAACACATTGCCGTAGCCACCCTCGCTGATGTGGCGGGTCAGCCGGTAGCGGTTGCCAATCAGTTGTCCAATCAGGCGCTGGTTCATGGAGGAGGGTGGCCAGCTGGGGAGTTTACCTATGATTTGATTCTATTCAGCTTATGGGCCTAGAACCTGCTTGTGAGGGATCCGCTGCCATTGCGACCCCTTTTCCACCCCAAAAGCCAGGGATCCCGCTAGGATTGGGGCATGAGTGCTCCTTCTGCAACTGCTGCTCTATCCCCTTTCTGGCTGGAGGTTACCGAGTTTGCCCTGCAGGCCACGGCTAGCGTGGGATCCCAGCTCTTGGCAGACTTTGGCCAGGCCCACCCTACGGTTCGCGCCAGCGGGACGGAGTCCTTAAAAGCCGACGGCAGCTTGGTAACCTCTTCTGACCAGTGGGCGGATCGCGCTTTTCAAGGGGCCATTGCCGCTGCCTACCCCGATCACGGTTATCTGAGCGAGGAATCCAACCACATTTTTCCCGAGAAGGAGTGGTGTTGGGTAGTGGATCCTTTGGATGGCACCACCAATTTTGCCCGTGGGATCCCCATTTGGGGCAGCTCCTTGGCTTTGCTGCATTGGGGCGTGCCGGTGTTTGGCTGTGTCCATCTGCCGCCCATCCGCCAGACTTTTTACGGTTATTGGCCTCGGTTTCCTGGGGATGCAGCAGCAGGAGCTTTTCTCACCCGCCACGACCGGGATCCCGCCTGTCCCCAGCCAATCTGTCCTAGCACCGCCTCACCCGGCCCCAACCAATTGTTCAATTTCTGTTCCCGCAGCAGCCATTGGATTAGCCCGCAATTCCCTTGCAAAGCGCGGATGTTGGGGGGCGCTGCCTACAACCTGCTGGCGGTGGCCGGTGGCAGCCTTTTGGGGGCGGTAGAACGCTCGCCCAAGATCTGGGATGTGGCGGCAGTGTGGGCCATTGTCAAGGGGGCCGGCGCCGTTTGGGAACCCCTGAGCTGTGCCGATCCGGATCCCGGCCAGCCTCTCATTCCCGGCAAGGATTATGGCCGACTCACTTACCCCGCCCTGGTGGCAGCTCAAGCCGAGTGGATCCCCTTATTTCGCGCCTTCATCGCTCTGTAGCTTTCGTAAACGGCCTGCACGTTGTACCAGTTGAGGAAAAAAATCCGGCACAGCTCCAAGGCCAACTGCGAGCGGCCATGCCGGATCAACCAGCGCAGCAGCGGTTCCACCCGCTTCTCGTTCAGCCAGCCCCCCAGGGATAAAAGGCCCCACAGGAATTGGTGCAGGGGCGTCAGTTGGATCATCAGGCGCACGGCCCAGGTGGGGTGTTTTTGGTAAAAGAGAATGCCCATGCGGCCCCGCTGCCGTTCCCGCTCAATCAATCCTGGGATCTGCTGCAGCTCAAAGGGCGGATGCCAGTGGTAGCCGGTGGCCTGGGGGCACTTGACCAGGCGCAGGCCCAAACGTTTTAGCCGCACCCCCAGCTCCAGGTCTTCCCAGCCGTAGAGGTGAAACCGCTCGTCAAAGGGGCCGGCGGGGGTTTCGCAGGCCAGCTCCAACCAATGGCGGGCAATGGCCACGTTGCCGGTGGCGAAAAAGGCTGCCGAAAAATCGGTGGGCTTGAAGGGTTCGGAGCGGGGATCCTGAAAATTGCTCGTGTTGATCACCCGCCCGTAGGTGAAGACCTTGGCCTCGTGGGGGGAGCGGGGATCCCCTGTAACGCCGTGCCGCCGCAGCATCTGGGCGTGGCTGGCCAAGAAGTGATCCACCACCACCAGGTCGCTGTCGATAAAGACGATGAGGGATCCCTGGGCGTGGCGAAACCCCAGGTTGCGGGCAGCGGCGGGGCCGCGGTGCTCCTGCTGCAACAGTTTCCACTGGGGCAAGCCAACGGGGTTGTTCTGCAGCCATTCCACTGTGCCATCGGTGGAGCCATCGTCCACCACCACCACCTCGTAGCCCTCGTAGGGGCCGGGCTGCTGCTGCGCCAGGGCCCGCAGACACTGCTCCAAAATGGGACGGCGGTTGTAGGTGGGAATGATGACGCTGATGTACACCGGGGATCCCTAGGGATGGCTGTACAGCCCTTGAGCAAAAACACCTCAGGGAAGAGGGGTTCCCACTGCCTGTTGGGTTGGGCTAGAGGGCTTTTAGGAGCTCTGCCGACTGGCGCACCGTCTCGAAAAAGTAATGGACATTGGCCTCTGGAGTGCTTTGGTGAATGCCGTGGCCCAGGTTCATGATATGCCCACGGGATCCGGCTTTTCGAATCACCTCTAGGGTGCGCTGCCGGATGAACTCCGGGGATCCCAGCAACACCATTGGATCCAGATTGCCCTGCACCGCTAGGGATCCCAGGCGAGCCCTGGCCTCTGCCATGTCGCTCATCCAATCGAGGCTGAACACGTCGATGCCGGCTTTGCCCACCCGCTCCAGCAAAGCGGCGCTGCCGTTGATGTAGAGGATCAGTGGCACCTGCGGATAGCGAGCTTTCACCTGATCCACAATTTGCTTTTGGTAGGGCAAGGCCCAACACTCGTAATCGGCTGGGCTGAGCTGTCCGGCCCAAGTATCGAACAACTGCACCACCTGGGCGCCGCACTCGATCTGGTAGATCACGTAGCGGGCAATGCTGTCGGCCAGCTTGCTCAGCAACTGATGCAGCAATTGCGGCTGTGTAAAGGCCAAGCTTTTGATGTGGGCGTAATCTTTGGAGCTGCGCCCTTCCACGGCATAGCAGGCCAGAGTCCAGGGGGAGCCGACAAATCCCAGCAGCGTCGCTTTTCCTTCCACCTCGCGGCGCAGGGTGCTGAGAATGGTCTTGATGAAAGGCAGACTTTCTTCCGGTTCCAGGAGGCGAATGCGCTCAATTTGGGCTTGCGAACGAATCGGCGGGTCGATGATTGGCCCCTGATGCTCCACCAGCTCAAAGGGGATGCCCATGCCCTCAAGGGGGGTGAGGATATCGCTGAACAGGATCACTCCATCAGGGGCAAAGGCCCGAAACGGTTGCAACGAGATCTCGACGGCCAGCTCCGGGATCTCGCAGCGCTGCTTAAAGGTGTACTTGCTTTGCAGCTCGCGGTAGGCCGCCATGTAGCGACCCGCCTGGCGCATCATCCAAACTGGAGGGCGATCCAGCACTTCCCCTCGGGCCGCCCGCAGCAAACGGTCACCCAAGTGCTCCGCACCGCTGGCGGTGGAGGAGGTGGCGCTGAGCTGAACAGGCGAGTGGGACATAGGAGGGCAATCCGGCTAAAGATCCTTATGAATCCTGACATTGTGGCGACAGCAACCGCAAGTTGGCGGCTCAGGATCCCTGCAGTTTCTTCATCGGCTGCAACTTGCTGTTACTTCTTACCCTTTTGGCCTCTGGGCTGGGATCCCCAATTAAAGTGGACATGAGATAATGACACCTGACAAGTCTGTTGAAGAACGGCTCGACAAGGATCCCCCCATTGCCGAGTTGAGAGGAAACCCCGCTTGGTTGCCCAAACCTTTAACCTGAAAGCCTACCTGAGCCAGCGTCAGCAACAGGTGGAAGAAGCTCTCTCTGCAGCTTTGGTTCCCGCCTATCCGGAGCGCATTTACGAGGCGATGCGCTACAGCCTATTGGCAGGGGGGAAGCGCCTCAGGCCGATCCTTTGTCTGGCTGCCTGCGAGTTGGCCGGCGGCACTGTGGAGCAGGCTCTGCCTACCGCCTGTGCCCTGGAAATGATCCACACCATGTCGTTGATCCATGACGATCTGCCGGCCATGGACAATGACGACTTTCGCCGCGGCAAACCCACCAACCACAAGGTGTTCGGCGAAGACATTGCCATCTTGGCGGGAGATGCCCTGCTGGCCTTTGCCTTTGAGCACATTGCTAGCCAAACTCAGGGGGTACCGCCGCAGTTGGTGTTACAGGTGATCGCCCGCATTGGCCATGCTGTGGCGGCAACCGGTTTGGTGGGGGGACAGGTGGTGGATCTGGAGTCGGAGGGCAAGGCCATTTCCCTGGAAACTTTGGAGTACATTCACAGCCACAAAACCGGCGCTCTATTGGAAGTCTCGGTGGTTTCGGGAGGGATCCTGGCGGGGGGAGATGAGGAGCTGCTGGCCCACCTGAGCCGCTACGCCCGCGATATTGGCTTGGCCTTTCAGATTGTGGACGACATTTTGGACATCACCGCCACCAGCGAGCAACTGGGCAAAACGGCAGGAAAGGATCAAGCTGCCGCCAAAGCCACCTATCCCAGCTTGTTGGGCCTAGAGGCCTCCCGGCAAAAAGCCGAGGAGCTGATTCAATCGGCCAAGGAAGCGTTGCGCCCCTATGGATCGCGGGCAGAGCCGCTGTTGGCCCTGGCGGACTTCATCACTCGCCGTCAGCATTAGGGCAGGACAAGAGGACAAGTTAGATGGGATCCCTGGAGACCCTGCTCGCATGTCTGTGCTGGAGAGCCGTATGCTGCAACAGTTGATGGCCAATCATGTCCTCTGGGTTGCTTTGCTGGCCAGTGTGTTGGCCCAAGCCATCAAGCTGATCCTTTCCTATGTGCGGTCAGGCAAGGTTAACCTGCGAGTCTTGGTAGAAACTGGGGGGATGCCCAGCTCCCACGCAGCGTTGGTGACGGCTTTGTCCATTGGGGTGGGGATGCAGGAAGGCTGGGACAGCCTGCTGTTTGCCGCGACGGTGGTTTTCGCATTGGTGGTGATGTACGATGCCGCGGGGATCCGCCAAGCCGCTGGAAAACAGGCGCGGGTGCTGAATCGCCTCCTGGAAGAATGGTTTGAAGAAAAGGGCGCCGACCGTTTTCCAGAACCCTACCTGAAAGAATTGCTGGGCCACACTCCCGTTCAGGTCATGGCCGGCGCGGCTTTGGGGGCAGCCTGTATTACATTGTCGTTTGCCCTGGGAGTAAACTGAGAGCCATTGGGGCATGCTAAGGCAGAAGTACCGCGGGGTGGTCATGGCTTCCAGTTCTCAACCTCGTCCGATCCAACGTTGCCCTTCCTGTGGCAAGCCGATCCCAGCCTACCGGTTCAAGTCTCCCTACTGCGACCACTGCGGTTGGCGGGCGGCTCCGGCAGCGCAAACCCCTCAAAAAGGTGGATCCCTGGGCCAGAAAATCGCAGCTCAGGTAAACGGGATCGGATCCCAAGGTCAACGCTTCAAGGTGCCCCCTCTGCTGCAGCCGCTTCTGAACTTCAACTTTTATCTCTATCTGCTCTGGGGGATCAGCCCTCTGTTTCCGCTGGTGGTGGATCGACCTCTTTTGGCCGAATCCAATTATCTGCTACTGATCCCGCTTTTGGTGAGCTGGGGGCTGCTTTATTTGGCGGTGCGAGATCTGCCGCTGCCGGACGATTTGCGGCTGCCGCGCCTGTTGTTGGATGTATCGTTCATCCTGCTGCCCTTCTTCCAGAAAATTAATGTGTCCAAAGCCCCCAACCGACCCTATTGGAATGCTCTGCTGATTTGGGTGATCGGGATCCTGCTGCTTGCCGCTTTGCGGCTTTGGAGCTTTAGCCTGCTCCTGACGGCGGTGACCTTGCTGTTGACCAGCTTTTGCACGCTGCTGTTCTAACCGAGATCCTTGCAAAGAACCTCAATATTTAATATTTAACATTTCATGAGCATTCCTGCTGCCCGTCAACGCTTTGCCCTTGAAATCCAATCGGAGCCCATCGATCTGGGTCGGGCGGCCCTCTGGATTGCCCAAGAAGCCTATCCCGATCTGGAGGTGGAAGAGTATGTGGCCGCTCTGGATGAGATGGCTGCAGAGGTGCAAGAGCGCCTTCCCCCGGAGCGTTATCCCCTGCGGGTCATCAAGATCTTGAATCACTATCTCTTTGAGGATCTAGGCTTTCGTGGCAATCGCGAAGATTATTACGACCCACGCAACAGCTTTTTGAACGAAGTGATCGATCGGCGCACCGGGATCCCGATTACGCTGTCGCTGATCTATCTAGAGCTGGCGCGGCGGATCGATTTTCCCATGGCAGGAGTGGGCATGCCCGGCCACTTTTTAATCCGGCCCCTGTTTGCAGGCGCCGAGATTTTTGTGGATCCCTTTCAGCAGGGGGAGATTTTATTTCCAGAAGATTGTCAAGAGCTTTTGTCGCAAATCTACGGGCCTGGGATCCCTTTCCAAGAACACCACCTACGCCCCACCCCTCCCCGCCTGATCTTGGTACGCTTGCTCAACAACCTCAAGCAAATTTATCTGAGCCGCGCCGAACTGGAACCCGCTTTGGCAGCAGCGGAACGGATCTTGTTGTTGATCCCTGAATCCTTGCCCCACCTAAGGGATCGCGGGCTGTTGTATTATCAGTTGGGCCGTTGGCAGCAAGCCTGCCAGGATCTCAAGCGCTACTTAAAACAGGCGCCTTTCCACCCCGAGATCAATCGCTCTGATGAGCATTTAATCCGGGAAATTGTCGAGAGATTGGAATCTCATCCCGACTCATGCTAGGAGCATGCACAATTGCTCTCAGTTGTGCGTTGTGTAAGTGTGTAAGTTTTGAGCAAGATCTGCCGTCGTTTGCAAGCAAGGCTAGGTTTCTAGCAGGGATCGGAAGCAGCCCTTACCTCTTGGCGCAAAATGGCTTCCACCAGCTTATCTAAAGCCTCTAGATCAGATAGATCATAGTTTTTTTCCCAGAGGATTTGGTTAATGCTGGACTCCTGCTGCAGAGTTAAAACCGAAGATTGTAAAACCTCATCGATGATCTGGCGAATGCTCATCTTAACCTCGCAATCGTGAGAAGAATTGATGGCTTTGGCTCATAAGCCTAGAATGCTGGAAACGCTCTGCGATAGCCATCGTGAGGATCACGTATTTTGACATCAGAATCTGGGGCGACTCATCCAAACCCTTTCGGGGAAATCGCCAATAGTACTTTTACGGACTTGAGCTATGGATGGCGCTGAAGTCTGCGAACTTCTCAGGATCTTCTGAGACAGACCTGCTCCCCATTGAGGGCAGCTTGGGCTTCATCATCTGTTGCGAAGGCGGTGCGAATGATGCGCTCACCGGGATGGCGATCCCCTGCCGAAAGGCCGAGATCCCGCACCACAAATGAGCGCTGGATCCAGCGGTCGAAGCCATCGTAGCGGGGAGAGAAGGCAGTCCGTCCGTGAACGGTGCGGCGATTGTCAATACAGAGCAGATCCCCTGTTTCCAGCTTGATGCCTCGGTAGACAGCGTGGATTCCCTTCCTCAGGGCTTCTAGAGCCAGACTGGCTTCGGGGGTGAGCCCCACCATCAGGTCTTCGTCGTAGTTCCAGAAGGGATCCTCTCGACGGCCATACAGCACCGGCAAAATGGGTCCATTGATCAGGGCTTGCCGGTTGCCGAAGGAGTAGTCGATGCCAGTGCGATACAGGGGTTCAAACAGCAGCTCCCGCTCTCGCTCTCCTAGCAGAGGCAGGACATGACGGATGCTGGCGTAGGTGGTTTCCGCCACACGATCATGGTCGGGGCGCAGGCAAAACAGCAGCAAAAACTCTGGTGAGTAGGGATGAAAAACCGTCTCGCGGTGAAACTGTAGCCGAGTGCGGGATCCCTCGGAAGATTGCACCTCTTCGCTGCCGGGAGTAGGCACCAAGTTTTGAAACAGATCCCCGTTCTTTTCTTGAATGTAGGAGACCAAATGCCCCAAGCGGCTGCCGATCATCGCCAAGCAGCGTTCGCTGACAAAAGTGGTTTTCTCCTCAGAGCGCTGCGCCAGAGCCGGTGTGCGGGTATGGTCAAGTCCGGGATCCACGGGCAAACCCCGCAGCAGCAGGATCCCTTCCGAATTGGAATACAACTGAAACTCCAGCAAGGCCCGCCGCAAATGTCGGGGCAGCTCATCTGCCCGCATCTCGCAGTCCAGGAGAAATTCTTCTGTTTCCCGATAGGGATCGGGCCCAGGTGCCAAAAACAGGTTTATCGTCTTTTCATCAAAGCCCCGACAATCGATCAGCAGGCATCCTTTTGCAAGCTGTGAAGTCTTCATCACGATCCCTCACCACCCACTGCCCTAGTCATAGCAGCCGCAGCAACTTTTGGGCAGGGATCCTACACTCAAAACCCAATCTCGGCGAGTGTAGCGCACTACCCTTCGGTGCTAGAACCTCAGTCTGAGGCGGGGCAGAGCATGACTCTAGTCAATGATATACTGGACTATACTGAAAGTAATGCACAGTATGTTCAGTATGACTGCTTGGTATGGCTAGGTATGTAAAGCCGAGAGAAGCGGCGGATTATTTTGGGGTATGCCTCCACACCTTGAGGCGATGGGAACAGAAAGGTTGGATCAAGGCAATACGTACACCATCTGGTAGGGCAAGAAGGTATGACCTTGATAGCTACGTCAAAACGCCCAGAAAGGCCAAACGAGTCGTTTTGTACGCCCGAGTTAGCAGTCGAGAGCAGAAGCCAGACTTGGAGAGACAGATTGCAAGGCTGGTTAACCTCTATCCTGGAGCCGAAGTGGTCGGAGAGGTTGGCGGCGGTCTCAACTTCAAAAGACCGAAGCTCCTTGCCTTATTGGAACGAGTTCGTGCGGGAGATGTCGGAACAATTGTGGTCGCTCATCGGGATCGGCTCTGCCGGTTTGGATTTGAGTTCGTTGAGTGGTACTGCCGTCAATACGGGTGCGAGGTCTTGGTTCTCGATGACGATCACCTTTCTCCACAACAGGAATTGGTTGAGGATATCCTCACCATCCTGCACTGCTTCAGTAGTCGGCTCTACGGACTCAGAAAATATCGGGCTGCAATCGAGAAAGATACGGATTTATCCGGAACCAGCGCTGGCTAAGGTTTGGAAGCGGTGGCAGGCAGCGTGCCGGTACTGCTACAACCAAGCGATTGCCTATCAACGCCAGCATGGTGCTCCAAGAACGGCCAGAAAGCTACGGGACATCATCCTGCATTCCGACTTGCCCCAGTGGGTAAAGGACGTCCCCTGCCACATCAAGCAGAACGCGGTCGTCGAGGCGTGGCTGGCGTTTCACCGGAGCAAAGACGCGAGGTTTCGCAGTGTGCGGGACAGGTCGCATACACTGCAATTCAACGCCGGCAACTTTCGCAATGGGACGTGGTATCCGAAACTCACCCGAGGCCTGGTGTTTCGTGCATCCGAGGAGATACCCAAAGAATGGGCACGCGGAACTGAGTTAATGCGGGTGAAAGATAGATGGTACGCCATCTTTCCTGAGACTGTGAACGAGCAGTGTTCGTTAGCAAAGGGGGTGATTGCACTTGACCCTGGAGTAAGAAGCTTCTTTACAGGGTTTGATGGAGCAGGTTTTGTAGATATCGCCAAGGGGGACTTCGGCAGAATCACTCGGCTGTGCTACCACCTAGACAATCTACAGTCTAGGCTGAGCAAAGCACCGAGACTCAAGCGTAGGCGAATGCGGCAAGCGGCGTTTCGTCTGCGGGAGAAAATCAGGAACTTGGTGGACGAGTGCCATCGCCAGGTAGCGGCATTCCTAACGGATAACTACCGATTGATATTCCTCCCCACTTTCGAGTCAGTCAAGATGGTTGCCAAGGCAGGGAGGAAGTTTGGTAACAAGACAGCAAGGGCGATGCTCACCTGGGCGCACTATCGGTTCAAGCAGTTCCTGAAATTTCAAGCTAAAAAGAAAAACGTGGTTGTCGTGGAAGTATCGGAAGCGTACACCAGCAAAACCTGTACTAAGTGTGGGCATATCCACACGAAGTTAGGGGGTGCGAAGGTGTTCAGATGCCCCAAGTGCAACCATAGGCTACCACGAGATTGGCAAGGCGCTCTGGGTGTAATGCTCAGGGCTTTGCGGGATACCGCCTTTCTGTTCAGTAATGGGCAGAATGCTATCGCTGCACCGTTGAGCAGTAATGCTCAGCAGTGTTCAGCGTAAATGTATCAGTTTTGCCTGCTGCATCAGAAGTTAACTGGGGATCCCCATGTCTGGGCAAGATGTCCATTAGGATGAGTTCCAGGGGCTGGCCAGCGTGGGGAACCGGCGTAAAGTGGGCAAAGTGGGATCTGCCGAGCGCTGGGTTATGGGGAAAGCTTCAACAAACTCGCAGGCGAGGTTGCAACACCATGGCACCAACTTGGCAAACGGATGGGCATACTTGGTTCCTTCTGCCCCCTCAACCCCGCGCTGTCGTTCACTTTCTGGGTGGAGCTTTTGTGGGAGCTGCCCCGCAAGTGTTCTACAGCCGCCTGCTGGAAGAACTGGCCCGTATGGGCATGGCCGTTGTTGCCACCCCCTACACCACCGATATCGATCACGCCCAACTGGCGCTCAACGCAGCCCAATCTTTGCACAGAAGCCTGCAAAGCAAGGGTTTGCTGGAGTTGCCCCTGTTTGGTTTGGGTCATAGCCTGGGCTGTAAGTTGCAGATCCTCTCTTGTCTAGCCGTTCCTTCTCTGGGATCCCGTCGGCGAGGCAATATTTTTCTGGCCTACAGCAATGCCGGGCTAGATCGGGCTTTGCCATTGCTGCGGCTGTTGGCTCAAGCTTGGCCTCAACAACAGCTTGCCGATCTGTGGCGGATGTGGATGGGATCCTCCTCGCCACCTGTGAATCTGTGGTTGGAGTTCGAGCCTTCCCCGACAGAAACCAACCGCTTAATTGAGGAGCAGTATCCGGTTAGACACAACCTGCTTGTGGAATTTCGACAGGATGATATTGACGACATTCCTCTGCTCTACCAACAGCTTTGCCGCAAGTATCAAGGCCACACCGAGTGGCAGCATCTCGAGGGGGATCACCTCACTCCACTGGGTTTTAGCTACCCTTTCCAAGTCGGGGAGGAGTTCAGCCCCATCGATGCTTTTGGACAGTTGATCTACCAGAACCTACTGGCCCCCAACCACCAAATGATCCGAAGCATCCGAGCCTGGCTGGCAACCCAATTGGCCCATTGACATTCTTCCCACGGCTCAAGTCAACGGATTTTTTCACAGCTTGCAGGATTTCTCCCGCTCACTGTTGGCAAGCGGGCGGCAGGTCTTGCTACTCCATCCTTGCGGATGCAGGAGGATGCCATAACCCCAGATACTTTGGCCTTCCATTTCAAACTAGATTGAAACACTCCCTAAGCGTTCTCCGCTGCCGCCCTACCCCCAGCAAGAGAGGGGAGCTAGATGGAAATGTTTCATTCCGGCTTAAAACGACTATAAAAGCTGCGTCACAACCTCGCTAGCGGAGCTACTGCATTGGTGTAGCTCATGACCGCCCATTTACTGATCAAGCCAGCTCAAATCGGAGAGCAGATCTTGAGAGTAGGAAGAGGGGGACTGCGCTTGCAGATGAAACAACATCTGAAGGGTATCGCTCATCAGAAAGTAACAGGTCAAGACGCCGCCGGCAGCCACAGCCACCAGTGTCCCTGCCAACATGCGCGAGAACTCCTGACTCTGAAAAGCCTGCTCCATCAAGCGCAGCGCCCAGAATCCCAGGAGGACAACAATGGCAAGGATGATCAACATATCGTAATTTATTGTAACAAGCCTGCTGCTCAACGGCCATTGACAGAATTGAATAAGAACATAAGGACTCCCCTTGTCCCTCATGCTCCATGACTCTGAGTCAGTGTACAGAAGGGCTTGGCGTGCCTGGATTTGCAGCCCTTTTCGGTTGCCCTTGCTGCAGGCCATGAGCACAAAAGGGATCCCACCAGCGAAGATTGCAGGTTGGGCCGGCGTTCAAGCGGGCTACAGCCGACGCCCGTTATCGGAAATGCGGGTGGATCAGGAGCTGATGTGGCTGATTCAGGTAGGGCTGTTGCGACGGGAAGTGGATGGGCAGGGGATCACCGACCGGTACCGTCTGGCACCTCTGGGTCGGCAGTTGCTGCAAGATCTGGAGAGGGATGAAGCTTTTGCCGGGATCTCGGCAAGCTGGGCAGACCGCCTGCGCAATAGGCTGACCCGCTGGCGGCTGCTCCCCTGAGGATCCCCTACACTGGATCCAACTTTCAACGCCGCTCTCGAGGGGGGATATGGTACGGCCAAGGTTGATGCGTGTGCCCGGATCCCTGGCACTCCAACGTCCACTCCAAACCTCTTTGCAGCGGCGCAGCCAAGCAATTAACCGGCGCAGCAAGTCTATCTACCGCAAAACCCGCTCCCTCTACCGACGCAACTTGCCCCTTTATCTGCGCAATTTGCTGTTGCAATACCGCACCAGCCTTATCTACAACCTCAAAGCCAGGCCTGTCAGCAGAACCCGTCGAGGATAGCAAGCCCCCCTCTGGATCCCAGCACAACAGTCTTCACCCCGTCGGAGTTGGTGATGGAGATTGTCCACCCCCAAGCCTGTGTAACCCCGTAGGAGGGGTACTTCTTGCAGGAGACTATTGGATTGTGAAGCGGCCAACTCCCACCTTCTCGCCGTTGACATGAATCTCGACGCGGTAGCGGCCGGTGTAGGGTTGGCTGAAGCTCAGAAAGCCTCGCACGGTATCGGCCAAGGGATCCCAGGGAACATCGAGCTTGCGGATTAGTTGCTCGCCCCCAGCTTCTCCGCCCTCGTAGTACCAGAGCATCTCCACCTTGGCGTTGGCAGGAAGGTTGCCCACCGGCAAGATGGCCCAGATCAAGGTGTCAGTGGTCTTGAACTCGGTTGTGGCCTCGCCAGGGCTGCCGTCCCCCCGACCTCGGTACAGGCCGATTGTCTTCAGCCCCGCCTCTTTGGGGGTTCCTTGGCTGTAGGCACGGGCATCCGCCTGCGCTTCCTGACCTAGGCGATCCAGCTCAGCCAGCAAATCTTCCTGCTGCTTCAGGGCATCGGTTGCTTCCTGCAGCCACCGGGCGATCTGCAGCTCTGCGGTTGGGGCTTCCGAAACCGGGGAAGAAGGCTGTGCAATCGCCCCGCTGAGGTTGCGAATGGGAAAACCCTGAGCTGTCCCCACCTCGCTGCCCAGTAAGTTCAGCCAGCGGCTTCGCACTTCGGACGTCATCTCTGGCTTTGCGGCATAGGCAATGCGCACACTGCCGCTTGGGCCTCGGGTGATCCGGCCAATCTCATGTTCCTCAACTCCACTCACCGTCCCACGGCAACCAGCACTGCGGAACTCGTAGAGCACATCTTCTTCGCTCTCCCGATGAAACTCCCAAGTCGTTTGGGGACAGTTGGCCAGGAGGTTGTCCCGCATGTGGTTGGCGAGAAAGCGCGGCGATCCCTCGACATGAACGTCCATGACGGAGAGCATCTCTCTCCAAGAGGCCAAGCTCTCTCCGGGCCGTGTGAGAAGGGTTAGAGTAACCCCTTCTAGGACTTGATGATCGGCGAAAACCCACTCCCCTGGATCCCCCTCGATGACGACGTTTCCCGATGGGCTGAGGAAAGCGGATGCAAACAGCAGGCTGGCAAAAAGATTCAACACAATGCCCTTCCTTATCCTGGGATTTGTACTTGAAAATGAGATAGGACGACTTTCAAGCCGCTCACTGGGCAAGCAAAGAAGGGCTGGACAAAGAGGCTAGAGTCTTCGTCGTTGCCGTTTGCAAGGCTCACCTCAGGAAAATCTCGATAGATCCCTACAGCTTGATTTTGCTGACCTTACCAAAACGTCAATTGACCCCCCCAAAATATTGACCAGCCTAGCACAATTGAGCTCAATTCTGAACCCCACTTTGCAGAAATGCCGTGTTTTTCTGATGAGTATATCCATTTACATTGAACAGATATCAGCCTGTTCGTTCAGAAACCTGAAGCTCCCTGTATGGCAATCGAAAGCTGGTCACTTTAGTAGGTTACTGTGGCCAACTGAAGAGGAGATCTTTCCGATGATCAACCAGTTATCCCCCAAGGTCTCCAGCCGCGGCTCCACCAGTTGCCAGCTTTGGTTTACATCAGGGATCCCCTCCCCTGCTACCGGGGTTGGCGCAGCGGCTCCGCCTAGGATCTTGGGAGCGATGAAGGCGGCTACTTTCTGGATCGCCCCATCTTTGAGGGCTGCCCAGGCCAGCGTGCCCCCGCATTCCCAGAGGGCACTCAGACACCCCCGCTGAAAGAGCACCTGTGCCGCCCGCGAGGGGGTTACTTGGGGCAGATGCAGCAGCTCCACCCCCTGCTTGGCCAGGGATCCCCAGAGGGGATGGATCTTTGGGGCTTCCGTGATCACCAATGTCGGCGCTTCTTCCACCTGCCACAGATGGGCAGAAGGGGGCAGGTTCAGAGAACGGCTGAGAACAACCCGCAACGGCTGGGATCCCTGCAACTCCGCCAGACGACAGGTGAGGCGCGGATTATCCTGCCAAACGGTTCGGGATCCCACAATCACCGCATCGTGCCAGGCCCGCTGTTGGTGTACCCACTGCCGCGCCGGAGAGTTGCTGATCCAGCGGCTGTGGCCGGTGGCGGCGGCGCTCTTGCCATCCAGGGTCATGGCGTATTTCAGCAGGCCGAAACACTGTTGCCGCACAATGGCGAAGGCAAACCCCTCGTTCAGCTCCTGGCACTCCCGCTCCAGCACTCCCACCGTCACGTCGATCCCCGCCTCCTGCAGGCGTCGGATCCCTTTGCCAGCCACCAAGGGATTGGGATCCTGCATCCCCACCACCACCCGCCGGATCCCGGCAGCTAGGATGGCCTCGGTACAGGGAGGGGTACGGCCATAGTGGTTGCAGGGCTCCAGGTTGACGTAGAGCGTTGCCCCTCTGGCCAGGGATCCCGCCTGTTGCAGAGCCAACACCTCGGCATGGGGCTGCCCTGCCCCCGGATGAACGCCTTCCCCCACCACCCGATCCTCCTGCACGATCACGCAGCCCACCCGCGGATTGGGAGAGGGACGCTGAGGTGTGGAACGGGCCAGGGATAGACACCGTTCCATCCACTGCTGATCCGAAATCATAAAATGGGCATCCGCTCCAGAGCGGCTCAAGCCGGTGACAAGGCTGCCAACTTGCGGTTGAAAGCTGCAATTGCCTTGGATTCTAGCTCTGCCACCTGCAATGCGTAGTCGCGGGCGCGGGCCTTTTGTTCGTTGCTGACAATCTCTCCTGAACGCAGGCGATCCAACAAATCGAAGGGATCCAACACCTCATCCATCGGGAAGCGGCCCAGATGAATCATGATCGGCAGGCATATTCTTCGCCAAGAATTCAGAGCGGAAGTGAGCGTGGGTGATTCCCTCTCTCCCAGCTTGAGGGTGGGACGAGCCTTGCGGCCAACCACCACCTGGCGATGGGTCTCGATCACTGCTCTGGCCCGATCCAGATCTTGATTTTTCCAATCCACAGCCAGCCTGAGGCGGTGGGCGATGAAATCCGCAGTGGCGATGTAGAGCAGAGAAGGATCAAAGCATAAGCCCGCGTCTGGGCAGTTGACACCACCGTTGCACAAAACGCCGGGAAGGTGAGCCCCGCCTCCACCACCGTGGTCACCCCTGAGCGGATCCCCGCCTCATCCGCCGGCAGACAAAAATCCCCCACCGACGTGAAAACCCAGTTGCCCGATTTTGTCCAATCCCTGGTCGGGATCCAGCAGATGTGCGTTGATAAACAGGGTGGCAGCCACCAGAACTCCTGCCAACAAGGCGTTAGACCGGTATTGCGGCAAGGTAAAACACTTTTTTCTTGCAATTTGTAGGCTCAACTACAAAATCCGACGCGGAGAAGACCGCAATCTGAGCGTGATACCTGCTACATCTGCCGTTTCGACAAACAGGCTCTAATATTGGGATGGTTATTCTAGGAGCTGCCTTCATGACCTCTTCCCCCCACCTGACCGCTGCAGAGGGGGCAGCGGGTTCTGCCAACGGGCTGAAGGAGGCATCCCTGTTTGGGGAACGGGATCCCTTGGCCCATTCCCTTCAAGTCAACGAAGCCTTCAACCGCAGGAACAACCTGTTGAACCGTCGCCTGCAATTGGTGGAAGAACTCTGGGAATCGGTGATCCTGCAGGAGTGCGGTCAGTCTCTGGTGGATCTGTTGCAGCGACTGCGTTCCATGTGTTCCCCAGAAGGACAAGCCCTGGAGTACCCGATCCCAGAGGTACTACAAATTATCGAGTACCTCAGCCTCGACGCCACCATCCAAACGGCACGGGCCTTTGCCCTCTTCTTCCAGTTGATCAACATTGTTGAACAGCACTACGAACGGGCAGAAGACTCGGACATGCGCATGGTGGATAGCCAACAACGTACCGTGCGAGAAAACGAAAAATTTGAACGGCTGTTCCCTTACCTGCGGGCTCAAGGGGTGCCGCCGGGCCTACTGCGCAGATTGCTGGAGCAGTTGCACATTCGCATGGTCTTTACCGCCCACCCCACCGAGATCGTCCGCCACACCATCCGCGAGAAGCAACGAGCTTTCTCTCGCCTGCTCGGCCAACTGGATTGGGCAGAACAAACCCAGCCTTTGCAGGCCCAGATGATAAAAGAACAGATGGCGGAAGAAGTTTTGCTTTGGTGGCGCACCGACGAGTTGCATCAGTCCAAGCCGACTGTTTTGAACGAAGTCGATTACACTTTGCACTATTTTGAAGAGGTGTTGTTTCAGGCCATCCCCCTGCTGCACGAGTACCTCAGCCGCAGCCTGAAAAAAGCTTTTCCCAGCGTCGAGCCACCGCCGGCAGGATTTTGCAACTTCGGCTCGTGGGTAGGCGGGGATCGGGATGGCAACCCTTCCGTCACCGCCGATGTTACCTGGCAAACGGCTCGCTATCAGCGCAACCTCATCCTGGGCAAGTACATCGAATCGGTGAAGGCTCTCACCAAAACCCTGAGCATTTCCCTGCACTGGGGGGATGTGGACAGCCAACTGCTGGATGCCCTTGAGCAGGATCACCGCCTCATGCCCGAGGTTTACGAATCGTTTTCGCTGCAATACCGCCAAGAGCCCTACCGCCTCAAGCTCAGCTACATTCAGCGGCGGCTGGAGTTAACGCGGGAGCGCAATCGCAACTTGGCCGACTCCGCTTGTTTGCCCACCCCTCCCCCCGTGGACAACGCCTATGCCAACGCAGAAGAATTTCTGGCCGACTTGCAGCTTATCCAGAAAAGCTTGAAAAACAGCGGCCTTTCCTGCCGTCAGTTGGATCATCTCATTCAACAGGTACAGGTGTTTGGCTTTCACCTGGCCCATCTGGATATCCGCCAAGACAGCAGCTACCACGAAGCCGCTCTCACGGAGATTTTCGAGTACCTGCGCATTTTGCCGCGCCCCTACAGCGAGATGACGGAAGAGGAAAAAACCGCCTTTCTCCTGCAGGAGCTGCAAACCCGTCGGCCTCTGATACCTTTGGAGATTGCCTTTTCCGATAAGACAGCAGAGCTGATCGCCACCTTTCGCACCCTGCGCCGCATGCAGCAGGAATTCGGCTTGGCCATTTGCCAAACCTATGTGATCAGCATGAGCCGCCAGTTGAGCGACCTGTTGGAGGTGCTGCTGATGGCCAAGGAGGTGGGTCTCTACGATCCCATTAGCGGTCGCGGATCCCTGGCGGTGGTGCCGCTGTTTGAGACCGTCGAAGACCTGAAGCGGGCCCCGGAAGTTTTGCGGCAGTTGCTGGAGATCCCTTTCTATCGCCAGTACTTGGCTCAGCAGGGGAATCTACAGGAGGTGATGCTGGGCTACTCCGATAGCAACAAAGATTCCGGCTTTTTGAGCAGCAACTGGGAGATTTACAAGGCTCAACAACGCCTGCAGACGGTGGCCGAATCCTACGGGGTGAAGCTGCAGATCTTCCATGGCCGGGGCGGTTCGGTGGGCCGTGGAGGGGGCCCGGCTTACGAGGCCATCTTGGCTCAGCCAGGGCGCAGTGTGGGGGGCCGCATCAAAATTACCGAACAGGGAGAGGTGTTGGCCTCCAAGTATTCCCTCCAGGATCTGGCCATTTTTAACCTGGAAACCGTCACCAGCGCCGTGATCCAGGCCAGCCTACTGCGCACCTACCCCAACGATCTGCACGAGTGGTCGCGCCTGATGGAATCCTTGGCGGAGCGCTCCCGGCAGGTGTACCGTAACCTGGTCTACGAGCAGGAGGGCTTTGTGGAGTTTTTCCACGAGGTCACCCCCATTGAAGAGATCAGCCAACTGCAGATCAGCTCCCGTCCCGCCCGCCGCAGCGGTAGCCAAAAAGACATCGGATCCCTGCGGGCCATTCCCTGGGTATTCAGTTGGACGCAAAGCCGCTTTCTCTTGCCGGCCTGGTATGGGGTTGGCACCGCCCTACAAGAATACGTGGCCAGGGGCGAGCACAACCTCAACCACCTGCAGCACCTCTATCGCGAATGGCCTTTCTTCCGCATGGTGATCTCCAAAGTGGAGATGACTCTGGCCAAAGTGGATCTGCAAATAGCGCGTCACTACGTGCGGGAGATGAGCTCTCCAGAGCGTCTAGAGCGGGCGATGGAGCTGTTTGAGTGTATTGCCCAAGAAATGCACCGTACTCGCACAATAGTGTTGCAGATTACGGGCCACAGGGAACTGTTGGAGAACGACCCTTATTTGAAGCGCTCGGTGCAGTTGCGCAACCGCTCTATTGTGCCCTTGGGCTTTATTCAAGTCTCTCTCCTCAAGCGCCTGCGGGAGCGTCAGGGATCCCGCACCGGACGAACACGCTACGACCGAGCTGAACTTCTGCGTGGAGCTTTACTTACCATTAACGGCATTGCCGCCGGGATGCGCAACACAGGCTGAGGGATCCGACTAATTGACCCTGGCGCTGCTTCTATCAAGTTCAGATCGGCATTGAGAGCCTATCAGAACAGATCGTCATCATACTCTTCTGGCTCCACCTCTACTGGCTCTACTTCGACAACGCGGCGGGAAGGACGGCGGGGGGGTTCATCTGCGTAGCTTTCCCCTTGGTCTTGGGGCAACCGTGGGGGACGGCGACGAGTAGCTGTACCTGTGCTGCGCTCTTCCTGCACATCCACATCCTCTGGATACTCTTCGGTGGCAGGACGACGGGGGCGGCGGGCCTCTGGCGGCGGTGCTGGTTCATCGTAGTCCGTATCCTGACGCGGGCGGACCCCTGGCTCCTCGTAATACTCATCCCCTTCGGGTCGGCGGCGGGGACGCACACGGGTATCGCTGGTCAGTTGGGGCCGCGGGCGACGGCTCGGCTCTGCGCTGCCTTCGGGAATGGAGCGGGTGGAGGAGGTGTCGCGAATACGGGATCCCTCGGCTCGAGTGGAAACCGTGCGTCCTTGGGCATAGCCGCCCGGTGGATAGGTGCGGACAAAGCCTTGCCGCCGAGTAGTCGGACGAGCCCCGCCCACCTGCCGTGCCTTTTCACTCAAGAGGATGCGCAAACGGAAGGTTTCGATGGCAAACCAGCCGGCCATCACCGCCAGCAACACCTGCGCAAAGAACAGCAACGGGATGAGCCGCTGACCTTCCAAGAGCAAGCAGACGGAATAGATCAGGCCCATCGTGGCAAAAATCACGTCGTACTCAGCGGAGGCCTCGCGCTTGATGAACCGAACCGCGAAGATGGCTCCACTGGCAATCGCCACCAGCGCTGCCATCAAAAAGTAGGGGCTTTGGGTGAGAAACATGCCAGGGATCCCTAAACGATGAAGACGGGAGAGCGTTGAGCCTTATCCATTCCACAGCCGATCCTAGCATTGATCCTCCTGGTGGCACGGACAACAAAACCCAGGTTTGGGTGTAGGGACGGGATCCCTCTTCAATAAAAGGGATCGGTGCTAAAATCGGCAGCATCTTCCTGCATGTTCCATGCTGTATCTGGCACGGGTACACAAAAAAAGTCTCTTCGGCCAGGGGGAGCTGCAGCTCTTGGCCCGGCAGGCCGAGGACGGGGTTTGGATGCCGCTGCGCAAGCCAGAAGGGGTCACCTGCAAAGAGGTTGGCCCTTACAACATTGGGGTGTTGCTGCTGGTTGAGCTTTCGGAAGAGCGGCAGGTACGGCGGGTGGAAGAGGCAGCCATGAAGCTGGTGGAGATGTTGCACAACCTATCCCGAACCCACAGTCTGGTGGATCTGTCGGAGATTGAAAGCTGGCGGCAATCCTTGACTCGGCAAAGCCAAGAGCTGAGCCGTCGCGAAGCAGAGGTGGCCGCTCGCCAAGAGCAACTGCAACAGTGGGAAAACCGTCTGCGAGAAAAACTATCCTCCTGAGTTCTCAAACTATAGTTGTTTCGGGTTAGGGTGAGATGCCTGGGCTATCTCGCCCCTTACAGTCAACATTGGGTCATGGGTTTAGTGTCCTGGTTTGAATCGAAATGACCATACTCTTGGGCTAAGTGCATCTGTGAGTGAATCCAGATCAAGGCGGCTGGGATCGCCAAATCCGTAGTTATTAAGACCTGAATCAACTTGGGTTGAGACATTCTCTTCCCCCAAAATAAGCAGGGAAAAACCAGAATCGATTGCGCTCCCTATTGCCCAAGGCGATAGGTTGTCCCGTTGCTGTTCGATTGCTGTGGCTACGCTGCCGTATTGGTGCTGTACGACCTCAATCAAACTGCGCTGAGATCCGGCCTTAGCTCGCGGGCACCTCGCAGATAAACATGCTGCATGTCCGCTTGAGCAAGTGGAGTATTCAACTGGATCAAAACCCGAATGCAACGGGGTAAGTCGCCGCTCACCTCCATCTGTTGCACATCCAACAGAGGCACCGACTCCCAACCGGGGCGACGACGAGCAAACTGAGCGGGAAAAGCTGCATTTAAATCAGGGGTAACGGAAAAAATAACGCTGACTAGTTCAGCCGGATCGAGGGCGTTGCGGTGCTCTAGCGTATCCAGCAGCTCAGCCACCGCCGCGCCAATGGCCTCGGCACTGTTTGTAGGTACGGTGATGGCTCCCCGAATTGCTCTGACTCGCCACCCCAATGGCCACACCCTCGCGCGCTTGAGCTCGCCTTGCTTCCAGAAAATTATACAGACTCATCCCTGTTGGGATCCCATCCCTCTGGAGGAAACCGGCTCCTGTCACCTATCTGGGTTGCAGGAGCTTTTCCAGGATCTGCTCGTGGCTGAGGCCGGAGTCCACCCAGGCTTCTCCCTCTTTGAGGCGGGCAGCAGCGGTTACGACAAACAAATTGCTCTTCGCTCCCAAAGCCTCGCTGGCGGTTTGCACGCAGAGCAAATCCTGGCCGGTTAGCTGGCTAAACCAGGTGGCCAACAGCCCTGCCTCCAGAAAGCCCATCGGCCGCTTGAAATGGGGAGGCGTGACGGCAGCGAAGGGGGAATTGCGAATCGACACCACCAGGACTCCCTGATCTTTGTAAGTCCAGTCGATCTCGATCAATCCCCAGCCATGAGCTTTCCAGGCTTGTCTCAGACTTTGCAGAAAGGTGCCCATCTCTAGCTCGGCCAAAGGCTTCTGGTAGTAGTCGGAGAGTTCTTGGGCAAAACGGCGGAAAAACTCCTTGCCCCACATCCGACCACAGTTGCGCAACACCAAACGAGCAGCCTGGCCGGTCTCGTATTCCAGGCCCGTGTAGATGCCCCGCAGCAATGCCTCTGGAAGAGCCAAGAGACGCTCACCGTGGCGACTTTCCAGCAAGCCCGATTCCAAATCGCTTCGCAGATAGGCGCTGGGTGCATAGTAGTTGGCCAAAACAGGTGTATAGGGATCAAAGGTGACTGAGCCATTGGAGATAGAGCTAGTGCCGGTCATAAGGGATCCCCTGGTTATCAAATCCGATCAGGAAAGTCGTTATTGGGCTATGAACTACCCCACCGCATAGGCGGATGGGGTTTCTGATGCCCCATCCCCTTGACGGCAGGATTTTAGTCTCTTCCTCTGCCCCAGTTGCTTCATAGCCCCGCAGGACTTTGAAGTAGTGCTGAGACATCCAAGACTCACGAGGCTGGTTCCCAACCCCGGTTGCCGATTAGTGGCAACGTTGTACATCACCATCACCGAACCCCGATCCCTCGGTACCTCAAACCCACAAGCCGAGCAGACATGATAGCGGTTGCTCAAGTCCGCCCACTCCTTGTGAACTGCCCCGCACTTGGGACAGCGTTGCGAGGGCTTGAGGGTTTGCGTAGGAAACATGAGAACTAAACCACCTTTCTGCTCGATTTTGTAGGTAATCATCTGGTTCAATGTACCGAACCCCACCGACAGAATAGACTTGTTTAGCCCTGCCTTGCGCTTCCCACCCTTGCGGGTCATCCCTTTGACATGCAGCTTCTCCGTTACGCCGACGTCATAACGACAAGCTATCTCTGACGTAACTTTGTGTTGCCAGTCTTTG
The DNA here is from genome assembly GCF_047461635.1 of Synechococcus sp. W55.2. Lineage (NCBI taxonomy): Bacteria > Bacillati > Cyanobacteriota > Cyanophyceae > Synechococcales > Synechococcaceae > Synechococcus > Synechococcus sp. W55.2. Next base: position 61,869 of record NZ_JANSHM010000001.1, read on the forward strand.
CGCTGACGAGCAACCTTTGCTTGCAGTTGCGCTTCCCGCCGGTGGATTTTCTTCCACCTTCTGGAAGCCTTGACACCCTTCTTCGGAGCACGCTTTCTCCGCTTCAGTCTGGCGACCTTGCGAATTCTCGCCTCGAGGTTCTGAGTAAAACGGGGATTAGTAATCTCCCGAAACTCCGCCCCGTCAAACAACGTCAGGGCGGTCTCTGTACCCAGGTCATAGGCAACGATGGACTCATATCGCAAATCCGACTGCGACCCAAACTTAGGCTCTGGTATGGCAACCGCAACCGTAAACGAAGCGAACCACTGCCGCCGGGACGGCTTGTAGACGATAGTCAGCGTTGTTGGCACGCCCCAATGCTTGGCTTGACCGCGCATTTTCAGGGTAATGCCCAAGTCATTGAGCGTTACTGTGCCATGCTTTCCCGTGCTGTTGACCTTCCACCCCGACCGGGCAGGATACGTCCAGCCCGAATACCGGCGAATGGACTTGAACCTCGGCTTCCTACTCAGTCCTCGAAAGAACCGTTGGTAAGCATAATCCACCCGCTTGACGGTGGCTTGCAGGGCTTGGGAGTTCAGTTGGGCAAACTCCACCCACACCTGCTTGAATTCGGGGAGTAGGTTCTGCTGTTCCAGGTAGGTCACCGTTCGGCGGTGGAGCTTGTACTCGGTTTCCCGATGGCTGACACAGGCGTTGTAGAGGTAGCAGTGCAGACGACGGGCCTCGAACAAAGCCTTTTCCTGAGCTTTGCTGGGATACAGTCGAAAGGTCTGCCTTCTGGTTGCCATATGCGTTATCCTACCCCCACCTGTCCTAGTTCTGAGTGCTCCACAAATCCAGTGGCGCTATCCATCCCCACCCTACAGAGGGTGGGGAATTCCGCGCGTTTTGTTAACTGCAACGACACCTAAGTTTCGGGCTAGCTGAGATAGAGCGCTTTGGCGATATAAGCAAAAGCAAAAACTCAATCTGAAACAGCACTAAAACAGCAAGGCCACCTGTACCTGGGTGATTAAGGGGCGGATAAACTCCAACTCTCCAGGGGCCAGATGGTCTCTCAGCTCCTGCTGGAAAATCCGATAGGCAACCTCATAAACCCTCTGCAGCCCGTACAGGCGCACCTCTTCTTCCATCCACTCGAGCAGCCGCTCCTTCAGGAGGTTTTCGTCCTGCAGCAACATGGCCATAGCGCTGTGACGCAGCAGCAACAGCAGGTGTCGCCGGCACAGATCCAACACTTGGGGAGAAAGGTCGGGCATCTCCTTTTGCAGGGCATCTAGGGTTTTGCTCACCACCTGGCTCTCCCGTTCCCGCAAAACTCGGTACACATGTTGTCGTTTTGGCCAGCCGAGAACATAGGCCTTCAGATGCTCCAGCTCCTCTGGCTTGAGGTAGCGGGCTTCCGACTCGATCAGCATCTGCTCCAAGGGGCTTACCATCTCGCTTCTTCCGGATGTCAGTGGGTGCTAGGAGACTCAAAACAAGCTGAACAGATCTGCCAAGGTGATCTGTTCTTCTGCCGGCTCGGGTTCTGGTGCTGCCGACAGGGATCCCAGAGAATGCGCGGCCAAACTCAGGGGATCCCCCGCCCAGGGGATGGAACCAAAATGCTCCCGCACTTGCAGAAAAGGCATTGGCAGAGAGCGCATCTGTAGGGGGCGGTTATCCCAATTTAGACGGGCAAAAAAGCTCTGCACCGAATCCTCTAAAGTAATCTTCCAGGTCATGCCTTAGCTACTCCCTGGCCTGAACGCAATTTTTGGGCAATTTCGCTGGCACTGGCCCCTTCGTTTAGCCAGAAGGCAGCCGCATCGATGCGATCTTTGCTGCCGAGCAAAAACTTGCAGTAGCTTTCTCCCATGGAGTAGCACTGGATCTCGATGCAGTTCAGTTGCCGTTCCACCATGGTGCTAAAAAAGCCGGCAAACAATCCGGCGTAAAGATGACAGACAGGTTTGCCCACATCCCCCAGGGTGCGGGCCACGGCGGAGTCAAAGAGGTTGATGAAAATAAACCCTTGCCGCCGACTCTCGGTTTCTACCTCCCAGCGCCCCCATCCTTGGGAGGTCAGAGGCCACCACCAGGTTTCCAAGAGAAACATGAGATTACTCTGCTTGGGGTGGCGCCGATATTCCTCCTCAAACCAGCGGGAAAAATGGACAGCATCGTTGCGTCCCCACTCTTGACCGATGGTGTACATCAGAGAAGCTGAGGCATCTCCCACTTCTTCTTCCAGGCCCTGCTGCAAGCCCAGAATAAAGTCTTCGCTCACCAAGACATTGCGGGCACCCGTCCAGTCCACAAGGGATCCCTGGGAGAGATTAAAGCGGAAAAAGTCTTCGCGGCTGTAGTGGTTATGCCGTTGGGCGGCGGGCTGAAGCGGTATCTCAATGGGGGAGGTCGTCATGGTTGGGTGAGGAGAGATCAGATTTTTTAACACTCCTTATCATACCCTTCTTAATTGGCATTTTTACCAAAAAACTGGGTCTAAAGCCTCGTCCTCAAGGCCTACGGCCCGCTGACGCAGTTGCAACAGCGTTGCGGAGCAATGGGGGACGGCTTTGGGATAGACTCAGGGCGACGGCAGGGTAGTCAACCGCTCCAAAAACCCAGCAGGAGTGGGTCAACTGGAGAAAACTGCCCTCAGAGGGAGACAGAAAAGCCCTGAGTTGTTGTAAAGATTTATTCAAAAATTGGGAAGAAGAGCTGTACAGGGATCCGGAGCAGTACTTAAGACTGAGGCCTGACCTTGATGAAAGCAATGGCAGACCGCCACAGCAGCGACTCCCGCCCCTCGGCATCGGCTAAACAGAGGCAATCGGGATCCTGCCAGCGCAACTGGCCGACGAAGACATCTCCGGTATTGAGTTTGACCTCGAGGGTTTCCCGATCCTTGATGACCTTCTGCAGGCGACGCACGCTCGGGATCCCGGTGTTGAAATCGGTCACGACAGCCCTATCAGCCAGCGAGAAACGGTATGTCAGCAAGCCCACTGCCCCCAGTATAGGGGATCCCTGCCGCTTCCCACTGCCCCTCCACCACACTTCCACAACTTGGGCTCAAAACTCGCCCTCATCTTTGCCCATTTTTTCTGCTGGCGAGTACTATGTAGGGGGGATGGCGCTTAGAAAAGCGGTAAACCTTTCGAGTTCGCCGTCTTTTTTAAGCGAATCTACGGGTGTTCTCCCCGAAAAAAGCCAGCACAATAGGGCTAGGGTGATAGAGGGTGCGGCTGTCGCCCTAGGGAAGGTGAATCCTCAGCTGGGATCCCTTCTACATGCCATTTTGCCGCCGAGTTGTCTGTCCTTTTCAACCCTCATCAGTATCAGCAGTATCAGTGCAGGAGAGATCGTTATGGCAGTAGAGAAAGTGAACTCCTCGTCCAGCTTGGCCGAAGTGATCGATCGCATCTTGGATAAAGGTATCGTGGTCGATGCCTGGGTGCGGGTTTCTTTGGTTGGGATCGAGCTGTTGGCCATTGAAGCCCGCGTCGTTGTGGCTTCTGTGGAAACCTACCTGAAGTACGCTGAGGCTGTGGGTCTGACGGCTACTGCTGCTGCTCCTGCCGTCTAAATCTGCCTAACCAAAATCACTCAACCAAGGAAAGTGCCCACAACCCTCTCGCCTTGAGCATCGCAATGGTTGGATGAGTTATGCTCTCTGGGCGGAGGGGTAGGAAGCCAGCTGTCGGAAAGCGAGGCAGGGATCCACCGCCGGTCTCTGCCTTGCTTCTGCGGGTTTTGTTCGAGGATTGAGTCTTGCAGCCGCACTGAGCTACAGGTTGGCAGTGCCATCGAGTTGGGAACAGGCAGAGAAGCTGTATCCACCCAAGCATTGAAAACGACGTGAGGGATTGGAGATCATGAGTTTGCAGGAACAATGGGCCATAGCTCGCAGCCGGCGGGTGACTCAAAACCGAAGTTTGTTAAGCCGATCCCGGCAGCAGCGCCTAGAGCAGCACCAAGCCCTGATGGTTGAGCTGGGGCAGCGCCGCCAGCAACGACAAGAAGCAATACGGCACCAGACGGAGCAAACCCGCAGCCAATTGCAGAAACTGAGGCAGGAGCGGGCTGTGAGGCGATCCCTGGACGAATGCTCCCGTTCGGAAGCGGCGGCTCAGCGGGCCAAGTCGGTGGCAGAGAGTCTGGCTCGCCTGGAGCAGGAACGAGCTGCTCAATCGGAAGTCAGCCGGCAGCAATTGCAGGCTTTCCGGGCTAACTTGACTGCGGCTGTGGAGCATTTGCTGAGCACCTATACGCAGGCTCGGCAGGCGATGGCCGGCGAAACTCAGCAAGCGCGGCAGTCTTTTTGCGCCGATTTGCGGCAGTGGGTACAGGCTCTCCGGCAAATGGCTCGACAGGAGCTGGCTCAGATGGCTCAGGAACAGCAAGCCCAGGCCCAGGCCCTGCGGGGATCCCTGGCCACTTTCCGGGCGGAGTTGCATAAGCAGGTGTGGGGCAATGGGATCCCTGACCTCATCCCAGAACCTGAAGTCTCCACTTCCAGTGCAAGCTCTAACAGTGCCGTTGCGACTGCCGGTGAGACTGCTTCCGACTCAACGCCTGTAGCCGAAGGTCAAACCCCGGTGGAGCCGTCCGCCCCGGTCTCTGTTTCCCAACCCCCAGGGGGTTTGACAACGCTCGAACCCCCTGAAGTTCCGCCTACCGTTGAGAAACAGGTGGATCCCATCCTTGACTATGTCAACAAGTATGTGAGTGATCTACAAGCGCAGGATCCCAACTTGACCCTGCTGCAGGTAATTGGGGATCGGGAACGGGTGCGGGATTTGTTGGCCCGCGGCGCGGTGGATCTGGGGGTGGATCCCTCGGAAATCTTGGTCACGTTGCGGCGCATGGTGTCGGGGACGGTCGCAGTTTAGTTGTGCCGAGCGCAGGAAGAACATCCGGGCTATAGTCAAGGCAAAGGAGTCTAGGGCAGCAAAGAGGTTGAGTATCTCCATGGCCACGGTTCTGCAGGCGCGTCCCCGCCAGTTCGTGAACACCCCCTACATTGAGCGGATTACCCGCCGCGCTTTGCGCTATTTGCAATCGGGCTTTGCGGTGCATTTGCGGGGGCCTTCGGGTACAGGCAAAACCACTTTGGCGATGCATCTGGCCAGCCTGCTGGGCCGCCCCATCATGCTGATCTATGGGGATGACCGCTTCGATTCTTCCGACCTCATCGGGGGGCGCACCGGTTTTACCCATCGGCGGGTGGTGGACAACTTCATTCACTCGGTGGTGAAGACGGAGGAGGATGTGCAGCAGCGCTGGGTGGATGCCCGCCTCACCTTGGCTTGCCGAGAGGGGTTTACCCTCATCTACGACGAGTTCAATCGCTCCCGCCCTGAGGCCAACAATGCTCTCCTGAGTGCCTTGGAGGAGAGGCTGCTGGTGTTGCCGCCGGACAGCAACCGCTCGGAATATCTGCGGGTGCATCCCCAGTTCCGGGCCATTTTTACCTCTAACCCGGAGGAATATACCGGGGTTCACAAGGCCCAAGATGCGCTGCTGGATCGGATGATCACCATCGATATGGGGGAGCCGGACATCGAGACCGAAAAGGAGATTCTCACCTCGCGAATAGGCTTATCCGGCCCCGACGCCCTCAAGATCGTCCACATTGTGCGGGCTTTTCGCCGCAAGTTGGATCTGACGCGCCACCCCAGCCTGCGCAGTTGTTTGATGATCGGGCGCATTGTCAAGGAACATGAGCTGGCAGTTAGCAAAGAGAATGCCGATTTTCGCGCTTTGTGTGCGGATGTGCTGTTGCCGCGAGCCGGCAAGCGCTATGAAGAGGGATCCCAGCTGCTGAATTATCTGCTAGACCAACTGCCTGGCTGAGTCTTTTGCCTGTTGGTACGCTTTGGAGGTCGATTAACCCTGTGCCGATTAGCTCTCAACCCTTGACCACGGCTACTCATGGCTCCTCGCTGGCCGATGTGCTGGAGCGGGTACTGGATAAGGGCATTGTGATCGCCGGAGACATCACCGTTTCGGTGGGCAATGTGGAGTTGCTGAATGTGCGCATTCGCCTGCTGATTTCTTCGGTGGATAAGGCCAAGGAGATCGGCATCAATTGGTGGGAATCGGATCCCTATCTCAACAGCCAGGCGCGGGAGCTGCTGGAAGCCAACCGACAGCTCATGCAGCGCGTTGCCGAATTGGAAAGACAGCTTGCCCAAGCTCTGCCCCAGGGGGGAAAGGGAACGGACCCATAGGCTGCCCCCCGCCATTGTGACCTGGATTGACGGGCTAGACTGGCTGCTGTGGTGGTTTGACGGGGTGATGGGGCATGGCTTTGGAGATGGCGTTTGACCGGAAGGGTTGGCAGCGGCTAGGGACGCTGGGCTGGGCTGTGGGTGTGGTGCTGGCCCTTGGAATCCCGGCTTGGGGTCAGAATCCCCGTGCCATCAGCATCAGCGCTGATGTTCAGGAGGCCAACGCCAACACAGGGGTTTTTACGGCCATTGGCAATGTCACCCTCAGTTTTCCTGCCGAGCGGCTTACGGCCCGCGCCCAAAGAGCTGTGTATTACAGCCAGGAGCAACGCATTGAGCTGGAGGGCCAGGTCATCATCAACCAAGGGGAGAATCAGTTGCAAGCGGAGAAAGTCATTTACCACATCGACAAGGGCACCATCCAGGCAGTGCCATCGGCAGGGCGGCAAGTGGAGTCCATCTACGTTTTGCCGGAGCCCAGCTCAAGTCCTTAGCTGATCCCCACACTTTTTTCCAGCAGCACGGACTCAGCCAACACGGCTATACCGTGATTTCGTCACCGATCATCCCAGCCTGCAGGGTTTCCCTCACCCCCAACCCCTCTCTCAAAAGGAGAGGGGAGCCAGGGACAGACATAACAAATCGTTTCATTGCTGTTTGAAATGACTACATTTGAAATGACTACACATGGGGCAGCGCTGGAAACGAGCTCGGGGAATGTCGGCTTAGATCCGTTTAGGATGTAGTAATTCATTTAGGATGTAGTAGTTCGGGCGGCAGACTTTTTCCCTGACTCTGAATCAAAGGATGGCTGATGGATGTTCGGGATCCGAGTTCCTCACCCCTGGCAACGAGAGGCACAGGTCACTCCAGAAGAGATGTTTTTCAGCCGGCGGCAATTTCTAGCGCAACTGGGATCCGTTGGGGTGGGAGCCAGTTTTTCTATTTTTGGGTTTGGCAGCAGGGGATCCGCTCCCTCGGTAGAACGAGAGCTGACGGGGATCCCACTCAACCCCCACTTTTCGGATGTGGGCAGGCCCGTCACCGAGGAGATTGTAGCTGCTCGTTACAACAACTTTTACGAGTTTGGCTCCGGAAAGCGCGTCTGGCGGGCTGCACAGGCTTTGCCCACGGATCCCTGGACTGTCGAGATTACCGGGCTGGTGCGGCATCCTCAGCGGTTGGGCCTGGAAGATCTGTTTAACTTCCCCCTCGAAGAGCGCATCTATCGCTTTCGCTGTGTGGAAGCCTGGGCGATGGTGGTGCCGTGGTTGGGCTTTCCGATGCGGCTGTTGCTGGAACGGGCGGATCCTTTGCCGACGGCTCGATTTGTCCGCTTCACTTCCTTTTACGATCCGGAAATTATGCCTGGCCCAATCTGGCCCCCCAACTTGCCTTGGCCCTACACGGAAGGGTTGCGGATCGAGGAAATGGCCAACGAGTTGGCCTTTTTTGCCCTCGGCGTTTATGGCAAGCCGTTGCCCAAACAGCACGGAGCGCCAATTCGCATGGTAGTTCCCTGGAAGTATGGCTTTAAGGGGGGAAAATCCATCGTCAAAATCGAGTTTTTGGCCCGTCAACCCTCCACGTTTTGGAATACCCTCGCCCCTGAGGAGTATGGATTTGAGGCCAATGTGGATCCTAGGGTGCCCCACCCCCGCTGGTCACAGGAGCAGGAAGTCTTGATCGGTTTCGGATCCCGTTCCCAGTGGCAAATCGTTCCCACGTTGCCCTACAACGGGTACGGAGAGTATGTTGCCCACTTATATGGCTGAACTTATATGCCTGAAGACGCCCACGAAAGGATTCGAACCTCCGACACCTGGGACCGGAACCCAGTGCTCTAGTCCACTGAGCTACGTGGGCAATGCAACTGCGTTAACCATCATATCTGCTGACTTTCAGTTCTGCCAAGGGGGCAAAGCTGCGGCGGTGCTGCGGGGTGGGCCCCAAGTTCTGCAACGCCAGTCGGTGCTCCCGCGTGCCATAGCCAACGTTGGTGCGCCAGCCGTAGCCGGGGTACTGCCGATCCCAGCTCTGCATCAAGGCATCTCGCCAGACTTTGGCCACAACTGAAGCGGCGGCAATGGAGAGGCTGATTTGATCCCCCTTGACCAGCGCCGTTTGCCGGGATCCCAGCTCGGCCAGCGGCAATCCATCCAGCAAAATGTGTTCGATTCGATCCAACTTGGCCAAAGCCCGCTGCATGGCTAGCACCGTGGCCTGGCGAATGTTGAGCCGGTCGATCTCAGCAGCAGAGGCACTGCCAACGCCCACAGCCAAAGCCACCTGCCGAATCCGTTCCGCCCATTGAGCGCGTTGCTGCGGACGCAGTTGTTTGGAATCCCTCACTCCCTCCAGTTCTTTGGGATCCATCTGGGCCGGCAAAATTACCGCCGCCGCCACCACTGGCCCAGCCAGGGCTCCCCGCCCCACCTCATCCACCCCCGCCACCCGCAGGATCCCCTGCTGCCAAAGGGATCCCTCCCAGATCAAACTCGGCCTTGCCCGCTCCACCATACTCCCATGCCTGCCCCTGGGCTTGAGAGCAGCGCCTAACTGCTGCGGGAGCGCCGTCGCCTGGAGGCTGCTGGAGATTGCTGGGCAGGGCTGATCCCCAGTTCCGCGGCTGGCTCGGCCAAGCTGCTCTGCACTGCTGACGGGAACGATTCAGCAGAGGAGATTTCGGGTTCCGAGGGTTCGGGTGGAGAAACGGTATCCAGCGGCTCCTTCTCCTGCAAGGCATCCGGTTCGGGCGCCAACTCCTCCGCCTGAGAAGTTGCCTCAGTCTCCATCCTGGGCGGACTTTCCGCCTCTAGAGTTCCCGGCAGAACCACCCTAACCGCCGTGTCTCGGCCCCAAGGCGGCGGCTGGTCAAGGAGCAACAGCGGCGACAGCCCCAGCTCCGAGTAGACCCGTTGTTGTAACGGGGTCATCTCCACGGTGACGGTTTGCCGTACCGGAGCCGGACGGCCTTCTGAGGACTCCGTCCCGCTGGCGCGAACGGTGCGGGCTGGGGAAGTGTGATCTTTGCGTGAGGCGGATTCTGCCTCTTCCCCAGGGCCAGAACGGCGGGGTTCTTGACGCTTTAGGTCTGCTCCGCCCCCTGGCAGTTGCATCGGCTCTGGGGCTTCCTCTTCTACAGGAGTATCCAGGCTCCGGGCAACGAGGCGCTGGCCAGTGCGGGGATCCCCCCAGTCTTCACGGGGACGCTTGCGTCCCGTTTCAACCCGTGGCTCTTCCTCCAGATCGTCTGAAGTCGTAAAGGGATCCGGGCTGGGGCGTCGTTGTCCGGGGGCAGAGCGCGACCGCCGCAGCAGCGCACGGCTATCGCCTCGAGACAGCCCATCGCTCCCCACTCGCAGGCGTGCCCGTTGGGGGTTGCCATCGCGGGGCAGGATCGGGCCGGCCTCTTCCTCATCCCCTCCTTCCGCCTCGGTGGGTAGCGTTACCGTCAGGCCGCTTTCTATTGTTAACAGATGCCCTGGCTCGGCCCCGGGCAAGCGGGCTAGGATCCCCAGCCCCTCACAGGTGGGGCAAGAACAGCCGAAGATCTCGTAAAGGCTTTGCCCCTGCCGTTTGCGGGTGAGCTCCACCAGCCCCAATTCCGACAGTTGGACCACCTGTGGGCGAGCTTTGTCGCTGGAGAGGGCCTTGTTAAAATGCTCCAAAACCAGCAACTGGTCGCGGCGGGAATCCATATCGATGAAGTCCACCACAATCACACCGGCAATGTTGCGCAGCCTCAATTGGCGGGCAATCTCGGTAGCCGCCTCACAGTTTGTCCACAGCACTGTCTCCCGAGAAGTGGCCGATTGGGTGAAGGAGCCCGAGTTAACATCAATTACCGTCAGGGCCTCGGTGGGCTCGATGATGATGTAGCCACCAGAGGGCAGATCCACCCGTGGCCGCAGCGCCTGCCGAATAACCGCGTTGACCCGAAAATACTCCAGAATGGGGGTGGGCTCGCGGTGGGCATCGACAACGACACCAGGGGGCATTTGGCCCTTGTTCCAGCCCTGCAGATAGCTACGGACTCGCTTCGCTCCTGCCGCAGAGTCGGTCACAATACGGTTCACATCGTCGGAGTAAACATCCCGCAGCACCCGCTGAATAAAGTCGTCATCCCGGTTGAGTAGCCCCGGCCCCCGTGCTGCCTGATACTGCTGTTGAATATCTTCCCAGAGTTTCTTCAATTGCTCCAGGTCGTCGATCATCGCTTCTTCGGACACACCTTCCGCTTCGGTGCGCACCAGCAGGCCCATCTGCGGGGGCTTAATCAAAATGGCCAGCGACTTCAAACGGTTGCGTTCTTCTCGATCCTCGATGCGGCGGGACAGATGAACGCCTTTTCCGTAGGGTCGCAACACCAAATACCGCCCTGGAAAGGCCAAATCTCCGGTAAGCCTTGGCCCTTTGTTGCCGGTAGGCTCTTTCATCACCTGTACCAGCACCTTTTGCTGCGGCAAGACCAGCTCAGAAATCGAGGCATGACTTCGCTTGAGGCGCAGCGGGCCCAGGTCGCTGACGTGGATAAACCCATTGCGCTCTGCAGGGCCGATGTTGACGAAAGCGGCATCGATGCTGGGCAGAACGTTCTCGATGATTCCGACGTAAACGTCTCCCACTTGGTGAGCGCCGCTGGCGACGATCAGCTCCTGCACTTGATCTTCGGCGAAGACGGCTGCCACTCGATGTTGCTCGGCAATGACAATCTGCCTGGGCATTAACTTCCCTCCCCGCCCCAAGGGCACGCGGTTACGGGTTGAACCCTCATTCTGGCGAGGTGTTGTCCTTTTGCTGGGATCTGCTCAAGTTTCTTTAACCAGGATCGAGTCGTCATGGGGCTGTCCATTACCCTCAGCTCTGCTTTGACGCTTGGCTTTGTTTCCTCTCCAATGGGTGAGGTGAGTTTAAGTGCATGTGAACTACCCAATGCTGGCTCTGGTGGGTACAGCGGGGGGCTTCTGCTGATTGGAAGGAAAACTCATCGGATGGGATGAATGGATTCGGTGAGGTTTGCATGGAGATTCATGGATGGGCTCAATCGATAGGCTCAGGGAGCAAGACGGCTCCGCCTCGGGAGATCGAACGCTGGCCCATTGCAGAACCCCAGTTGTGCGGCCCAGCCTGTTCGCGAAAGCGTCGCGTAGCGATAGTCCACAACAAGACAGGGTTTGCGCGCGGAAAGAAGCACCTTCTCAGGGTAAAATTTTCTGGTTAGATCTGGGCTAGGTCGAAGAGGCACACTTTTCTGTTGCACCTATCGACTCGACCCCATCACGCCTGTTACCTGCCCTGGGTACTGAGTTAAGAGTGTCTCCATTCCAGAATCCGGCCCAGCTTTTGCCTGCTGCTCACCCCGCCCTTGGTCAAGTTGATGCTTGGCGAGCCCCACAGCGGCAGGAGCCAGCAATAGCAGCATTATAGCGCTTGTGGGATCCCTCAGCCCAGACAGACCCTTAGCCCTTGGGTTGCTCCCAGAGGAAGTGCTCAATCTGGATCGGCTAGGGGGTTCTCCCACAACAGGCGCAGCCGCTTTGCCGTCTGTAGTGTCCAGTGGGGCAACCCCAATGACTCGGCCATTTGAACCAGATGGGTGGGCCGCAGGTAGGCACCGTCGTTGCGGCAACTGCCCCGGTAAAGGAGGCAAGCGCTGCCCTCGGGGGTCAGGCCCTGAAACTCTAGGTAGTAAAGCAGGGCGCGGGCATTGAAGGGAGAGGACTTGCCAGACTTGGAGGTTTTTTCAATCCAGATTTCCTGCGCGTCTAGGATCTGGGTGACCCAGGCAGGCCAAGAGGACTCCGTCCCGCTGCCGTGAACGGCTTTGGGCAACTCGCAGCTCACCGTGAGCTGATATTCGGCGGCGTAAACGGCTGCGGTGGCCGAGGGATCCCGAAGGCTAATTTCTTGGACGGCTTGGATGGGGATCTCCGGGGGCAGCTGTTCGCTCAGAAGGGCGCGCAGTTTCTCAGGCGTCAGAGGACCTTCAGGCCGATCCAGCAGCTCCAGATCCAGGATTTCGCCATAGCCTTCCTGGCCAATGGGCAGAGCGTTGGCGTTGGCCAGGCGGGGCATGGGGTGGTAGCCGCCGCTGAAGGCCAGAGGTAACCCCGCTCGCCGACAGGCCCGTTCCCACAGGCGCATGAGATCCAGGTGGCCCAGCCAGCGCAGATCCCCGGTTTTGCCGTAGGTGATGCGGAAACGCTGGGCAGGTGGCTCCGGCTCCAGGGGATCCGGGGTGGGGGTGGGTTTGCTCTGCAGGGGTGGGACGGGTGGGGGCGGGATGACGATGTTGTGGCCGAAGCCGGGGCCGCAAATGCCGCAGGCGGAACAGCCCTCGAAGGAGCAGTCTTCCACAGTGAGGGCTTCCAGGGCGCGGCGGTAGTCTTTTTGCAGCCATTTCTTGTCAATGCCGGTATCGATGTGATCCCAGGGCAAGGGATCCTCCAGGCCCAGTTCGCGGATGGGGAGACGGGCGCAGAGGGCGACCGGGTCGGCACTGAGATCCACGGCTTCGCCGCAGTAGGCCCTCACCCAGGCAGCGTAGGCGGCGTCGATGTTTTCCCACCAGGCGTCCATGCCGGCCCCAGCCCGCCAGGCCCGCTCGATCATCTGTCCCAGGGAGCGATCCCCTTTGCCAATAAAGTCTTCCAGGATGCTGAAGCGGATGTCGGTGAAGTGGGCTTTGACGCCCCGCAGCCGCCGCAGCTCCTTCTGCAGCAGGGCCTGCTTCCGCTGCACGTCGGCGTAGTCCACCCGGTGCCACTGGAAGGGGGTGTGGGGCTTGGGGGTGAAGTTGGAGAGGGTGAGGGTAAATTCCACCCGCTTGCGGCCTACCGCAGCGCATTCTCGCTGCAACCTCTCGACGGTGCGGGCGATCCCCAGGACATCGGCGTCGGTCTCGCCGGGCAGGCCAATCATGAAATAGAGCTTGATTTTGTCCCAGCCCTCTTGGACGGCGGTGCGAATGCCGCGAATCAAGTCGGCATCAGTAAGGCCCTTGTTGATGATGTCCCGCAGCCGTTGCGTGCCAGCTTCGGGGGCAAAGGTGAGGCCGGAGCGGCGGGATCCCTTCATGATGGCGGCAATTTGCTCATCAAAACGATCCACCCGCTGGCTGGGCAGGGAGAGGGCGACGTGCTCCCCGAGCAGACGGTTGTGCAGCTCCGCCCCCACCGCTGGCAGGGAGAGGTAGTCGGAGCAGCTAAGGGAGGAGAGGGAAAATTCGCTGTAGCCGGTCTTGCGCAAGCCCTGCACCACAGCCTCCACCACTGCTTCCGGATCCACATCCCGCGCTGGGCGGGTAAGCATTCCCGGCTGGCAAAATCGGCAGCCCCGTGTGCAGCCCCGCCGCACTTCCATCACCAGGCGGTCGTGGACGGTTTCCACCAAAGGCACCAGGCCGACGGAGTATTGGGGTTGAGGCAGGGCCACCCGACGGCGGATGCGCTCCGGCACCCCAGGCACAATGGGTCGAGGCGGGATCCCCTCGTAAAACTGGGGCACGTACACCCCCGGCACCTGGGCCAGCTCCAGCAAGACCTCTCGGCGGGGCTTGGACAGGGATCCGGCCAGCACTTGGCCAATTTCCGGCAGCACCTCTTCCCCATCTCCGAAGACGAAGAAATCGAAAAAGTCGGCAAAGGGCTCCGGGTTGGAAGTGGCGGTTGGCCCACCGGCAAAGATCAGAGGGCACTCTTCCGGGGTGAAGGGTTGCCGTTCCGACCACCTGAGCGGGATCCCGGCCAGATCCAGCATCTCCAGAATGTTGGTGCCCCCCAGCTCGTAGGCCAGGCTGAAGCCGATGATATGGAAAGCGCGCAGAGGACGGCGGGATTCCACGGCAAAGAGGGGGATCCCCAACTGCCGCAGGCGGGCAGCCAGATCCGGGCCTGGCAAGTAGGTGCGGTCACACAGTTGATCCGGCTGGGCGTTGAGGATGTTGTAAAGGATGAGGTGGCCTAGGTTGGAAGCTCCCACCTCGTACAACTCTGGATAGCTCAGCACCCAACGCACCCGTGCCGAATCCCAAGGACGGTGGACGGCGCCAAACTCTTTGCCCAAGTAGCGGGCTGGCCGCTGAATCTCAGGGGTGAGCAGGCGATCCAGATCGATGGGACTCAGATCAGTTTGCGCGGTAGCTGGAGAAAGCATTGAGATCCGCCGAGACGTTGACACAGTCACTGATCTGACTCTAGCCGAACTTTTCCAGCAACCCAAACGAAGGGAGAAGCACTTTGCCCCTCTGAGCCCCTAGGTTACAGCCACATCCATTTTGAATGAGCCCGAGGAATGCTCCTCAACCCCTATTCTCGCAGCCAACGGGTGGTGCCATCTTTTTGATCGATGAGGGTGATGCCGAAGGCTTTCAACTGATCCCGAATGCGATCGGCTTCGGCAAAGTTTTTGGCCTTGCGGGCTGCCGAGCGCTGCGCGATCAGCTCCTCGATTTTTTTAAAGTTAAGTTCCCCATTTGTAGCTGCTTCTTTGGATCCCTCGAATTCAGAGAATGAGGGCCAACAGAATCCCAAAGTAGCCAAAATCTCCAGCAAGGCAGCGCTTTTTTGTTTGAGGGCCTGGGGCTCCAGATGGGTTTGGCCTTGATGGGTGAACAGGTTGTGTTCTCGGGTGAGTTCTTTGGCCAATTCAAAGGCGATAGCCAGCGCTTCAGGGGTGCCAAAATCATCGTCCATAGCAGCTTGAAAGGCTTGCATGGCCTCAGCATCAGGGGATCCCTTTTCTTCTTTGCAGAAGTGCTGGGCACAGTGGATCCCTTTCTGGAGGGTTTCCCAGCCACGGCTAGCCGCCTGCATGGCTGCCTCGGTGAGATCTATGGGGCTACGGTAGTGGGTCTGCAACAGAAACAGCCGCAAGGCCATGGGGTGATAGACGGCGAGGGCCTGTCGCAGGGTGGTGAAGTTGCCCAAAGATTTGGACATTTTCTCGCCGTTGATGTTGAGAAAACCGTTGTGCATCCAGTACTTGGCCATCGGCTTGCCGGTGATTGGCTCCGATTGGGCCAGCTCATTTTCGTGGTGGGGGAAAATCAAATCTGCCCCGCCGGCGTGAATGTCGATGTGATCTCCCAGGGTCTCCCGCACCATGGCGGAACATTCGATGTGCCAGCCCGGTCGCCCCCAACCCCAAGGGGAGGCAAACCCCGGCTCAGAAGGGGGGGCCGCTTTCCAAAGGGCAAAGTCGAAGGGATCCTGTTTCTCAGCTCCTTCTTCTCCTACCCGGCCACTGGCTCCCGCCTCCATCTCCTCCAGTTTTCGACCGGATAGCTGGCCGTAATCCGGGAACTTGCGGACAGAGTAGTAAACAGAGTACTGAACAGAGGCGGGGGTCTCTGGCTGGTGTCCCGCTTGCAGGAGGGAAGACGGGTCGGTCTGGTGTCGAATCGGATCCCGTACCCGGTAGGCAAAGCCTTTGAGCTCCAAAGATTGGATCAACTGGAACATGGCTTGCAGCGATTGCGTTGCCCTCGGGTAGAGATCGGCCCGCTTGATGTTCAGGCGATCCATGTCCTGGAAATATTCGGCGATGAAGCGCTCCGCCACCGCTTGCATGGATTCGCCACGTTCCAACGCCCGCTTGAGGATCTTGTCGTCCACATCGGTAAAATTCTGCACATACTTCACTCGGTAGCCGCGCCACTCCAAGTAGCGACGCACCATGTCCCAAACCACGTAGGTACGCGCATGGCCGAGGTGGCAGAGGTCGTAAACCGTTACACCACAGACATACATCCGCACCAGGGGCTTCTCCTCCGCAACTGGAGCTGCAGATCCCTGGGAATTGCCGACGGAAACGGATTGAGATCCACCTGCTGCCAGCGGCTGAAACACTTCCTTGCGGCGAGTCAATGTGTTATAGACAACCAAATCCATGGGTATCCCTAGTTTGTAGTTTCAGCTACAGCAAAACAGGCTTTGTCTTCCAAAAAAAGACGATGGCGCACTTTGTCTTGAATCGGATGAGGCTCGACAAAATCTCAACGGGTCAAGGGCTGGAACCATTGTGAGGCAAGCATTGTGGCTGAAATTACCTGCCAAGACTTGTCTAGATTTGTTAACTACGGTACTCTAACCTGAGTGCGAGCCAGCCTGTTCATTAGCGAGCTCCACCCCGGCTTGAGTCACCCCTGGGGTGCTCGGTGCCAAGGGGCTTATGCGCCTCATTTTGACATCTTCTTCTCTTGCACTCTAGTGTCAGCCTGTTGGTGTGAGGATGCCTTTAAAACCCACTTTCCCCAATCCCCAAAACGGGGAGCTGGATTTCCGCGGTGCTGCCGTGAGCACCCTTTCCCCCCCACCCCCAAAGGGCTCGGCAGGGATCCCTTCAGAACAGTCCTGGACTTCTGCGGATTCATCTGCCGAGGAAGCCTATCTTCTGGAGTGGGCTCCAGCCCCTCTCTCTGGGCGGTCGAAGCCAAGATGGGTTGGTTTGGCCCTCTCTCTCAGCTTAACGGGCCTGGTATGGCTTCTGAAGCTGGAGGCGGATCCCTGCGCAGAAGCTGGGGAAGAGCAGCTGCCGGCCACCCCCAGGTGCCCAACCGAGCCTGAGACAGCCCATCCAGAGCCGGGGGATTCTGCTCCTGCGCGTCGGGGATATCCGGCTTGGGCCACTGGTCTTTTGCTGATGCTGGGCTTGGCCGGAGTCGCTACCCTACAGCAGCGACAGTTGAATCGCCCCCTGTCTCCGGCGGTAGAGCCGATCCCACCCTCTGTGCATACGCTATCTGGCGCTCTGCAGCAAAACTACGAGCGGAAAAAGGAGCAGCTGCGCCAAGCCTTCGCAGAAGGGCGAATCCCGACAGGAGAAGGGCCCAGAGGCATTCTGGAGCATGAAATTCAGCCGGGGGAAACCCTCTGGCAACTGACCCAGATGTATCAGCTCGACGCGGCTGCCATCACCGTCTCCAATGGTATTCAGGCCAGTACTGAGCTGAAGCCGGGGCAAGTTCTCCTCATCCCCAGCCAGCCGGGATTGATCTACACCGTCAAGCAGGGAGACACACTGGAGGACATTGCCAACCGCTACCGAGTTCCCCAGCAGCGGATCATCGAAGCGACTCCCCTGGAGCGCCCGGAATATCTGCGCATTGGCCAACGCCTGCTCATCCCCGGCGATGTGGGCGAGTTGATCCAGTGTCAGAAGGAGATGATCGCTGCCCAGAAAGCTCGCGAAGAGGAAGAGCGCCGCCAGCAAGAGGAGGAAGCCCAACGCCAAGCCGAAGCCCAAGCTCGATTACAGGCGGAGCAGCAACGCCGGGCCCAGCAAATGGAACAAGAACGGCAGGCCCTCTTGGCCGGTGGATCCCTGACCCACACAGTTGGAGCCGGTGACACCATCGAACGGATCGCCGCCCGCTATGGGGTAACTCAGCGATCCATTATTCAAGCCAACAACTTGCGCAATCCCCACTGGCTGCGCATTGGCCAACGCCTTACGATTCCGGCGCCGGGTACGCAGCCCACCCCAGCTCCCGCCCGACAGGCTCCGCCAGCGCCCCCTCCAGCCCCTCCCCAGGTTCGCAGCAGTGGGTTTGTCTGGCCGGTCTCCGGGCAAATCACCTCTGGCTTTGGCTACCGTCGCGGTCGCCTTCATGCAGGGGTAGATATTCCTGGCCCCGTGGGATCCCCCATTGTAGCCGTTCAGGAGGGAGTGGTGATCTTCGCGGGGAATGCTGGGGATGGCTACGGCAATCGAGTGGACATTCGCCATCCCAACGGAATTGTTACTCGCTATGCCCACGGCCATCAGATTTACGTTTCCACAGGCCAGTACGTGCAGCAGGGGCAGACAATCATGAGCCGCGGCAGCACTGGCTGGAGCACAGGGCCGCATCTGCACTTTGAAGTCCGCCCCGGCGGGGGCGCGCCTGTGGATCCCCGGCCCTATCTGCCCTGATCCTGTCCCAAAGCGAGACTACACAGAACAGCCAGCCTGGCCATAAATTGCTAGCCTAAAGACAGCAAACTCCAGACCGTAGGAACACGCCGATGCAGTGGGTGAACGCGCTCTCCCAGCTCCCTTCCCTAGAAGCGGCTCTGCGGCAGGTGGTGGAGGAAGCCAAGGCCAAGCTTCAGGCGGCCCAGCTGAAAAGTGCCTTGAGTCGGCAGGTGCAGACGGTGGGATCCGGCAGCTTGCCGGGGCTGCTGACAGGGTATGTTCCCTCTCAGCCTCTGCGGCCCAACCTGGGGGTTTTGTTTGTGTCGGCGGCCTTTGCCAGCGAATACATCCGGGTGTTGCCATTGCTGTCGGGGCTGCTGGAGGTGGACGTTTTGATCGGCTGCTCCGGGGGTGGCATTGTGGGTGGCGGGCATGAAATTGAGGATGGCCCGGCTCTCTCCTTGTCTTTGGCGGTCATGCCGGAGGTGGTGCTGCATCCTTTTCATCTGCGGGGGAACCAATTGCCAGACTTGGATGCGGCTCCTTCTGCCTGGGTCGATTGTGTTGGGGTTTCGCCGCAGAGCAAGCCTCATTTTCTGCTCTTGGCCGATGGATTTTCCTCTGGCATCTCAGAGTTGCTGCAGGGGTTGGATTTCGCCTATCCGGGATCAGTCAAAGTGGGGGGATTGGCCAGTGGGGGCCGCGGCCCTCGGGGCAATGCTCTGTTTTTGCTGGATGCGCGTACCCTCACACCTCGGCGGGAGCTGTATCGAGAGGGCACAGTGGGGCTAGCGCTCTACGGCAATGTGGTGCTGGATGCAGTGGTGGCCCAGGGGTGTCGCCCCATTGGGGATCCCTTGCGGGTGACGGAAGCAGAGGGGAATGTGATTCTTGGCTTGGAGGGTCGCCCTCCTCTAGCGGTTTTGCAGGACTTGGCAGAGCGGCTCAGTCCCGTGGATCAGCGATTGGCCCGCCACTCTCTCTTCATCGGCCTGCTGATGGATGAGTTCAAGTCGGAGCCGACGCCGGGAGATTTCCTCATTCGCGTAATCTTGGGCGTTGATCCGCGCGTGGGGGCGCTGGCCATCGGGGATCAGGTGCGCCCTGGCCAGACGGTGCAATTTCATCTGCGGGATGCCCAGACTTCGGCAGAAGATCTGCGTTGGGCCCTCAGCCGCTATTGTGCCGAGCGCAACTTGAGGCAAAGCCCCTCTCAACCGAGGCCGGAGCCTTGTGGGGCGTTGATGTTCTCCTGTTTGGGGCGAGGCAAGGGCCTGTACGGCACTCCCGATTTTGACTCGCAACGGTTTCGGGAATTGCTTGGAGAGCTGCCCTTGGGGGGGTTCTTTTGCAATGGTGAGATCGGCCCCGTTGGGGGATCCACCTTTTTACACGGCTACACTTCCTGCTTCGGGATCTTCCGGCCCGCCCACTAGAGGGGGGATCCCTTGCCCTAAGAGCCGGCAAAATTAGATAAACTGAGGATCTGCTGTCAACAGCTTGGTCAAGGGTTTCTCATGCAGCTTCATCTTAGCGAGCCGCCACTCACTCAAGGGGAATGTGCCCTGGTCTATTGCTTTGCCGCTTCCGGCGGGAATGGCCGCTTTCCTCTGCCCCCTGAGATCGCCTCTTGGGATGAAAAGGCGTGGTCAGGGCTGGTGGCGGAAACCGTTCAGGAGCAGGGGTTTCAGGGGAAGCCGAATAGCAGTGTTGCCCTGCGCCTGACAGGAGAGATCCGCAAACTGGTGTTGGTGGGATTGGGGGATCCCGCGGCCCTAACGCTAGAAGCCCTACGACGGGCCACAGCCAACGGCCTGCGCCAGGCTCACAGCTTAAAAGCCAAGCAGGTGATGCTGTCTTTGCCGGAGACGGGGTTGGATCGGGTGCGTGGGGTTCAGGCGGTGGCCGAAGCCTGCCTACTGGTGGCGCACCGGGACAATCGGTTTAAATCTTCAGCCAAAGGGGAAGAGGAAAACAGCTTTTCTGTGCAGGAAGTAACTCTCTTGGTGCCGGGGTTGGCCCAGGCTCGCCCCGATTACGAAGTCGCGCTGCAGCGGGCCATTGAGATGGCGGCAGGAACCATCTTGGCTCGGGAATTGGTGGCTGCCCCCGCCAACATTGTTACTCCTCTTGCCCTGGCCGATACCGCCCGCCAACTGGCCCAGGAATATGGTCTAGAGGTGGAGATTTTGGGACAGGAAGAATGCGAGGCTCTGGGGATGGGGGCTTTTTTGGGTGTGGCCAAAGCCTCTGACCTGCCGCCCCAGTTCATTCACCTCACCTACAAGCCGCCACAAGGGGATCCTGTTACCAAATTGGCCCTGGTGGGCAAGGGGCTGACCTTTGATTCCGGTGGGCTGAACATCAAAACCGACTCCCGCAGCATCGCCATGATGAAAACCGACATGGGGGGAGCAGCGGCAGTTTTGGGAGCTGCACGGGCCCTAGCCGCCCTCAAGCCGCAAGTGGAGCTGCACTTCATCGTCGCTGCCACGGAAAACATGATCAGCGGCCATGCCATCCACCCAGGGGATATCCTCACCGCTTCTAACCAGAAGACCATTGAGGTCAACAACACCGATGCAGAAGGCCGCCTCACCTTGGCAGATGCCCTGGTGTTTGCGGAAAAGCTGGGCGTTGATGCCATCCTCGATCTGGCTACCCTGACCGGTGCTTGTGTGATTGCTCTGGGGGAAGAAATTGCCGGCTTGTTCACCCCAGATGAGACGCTGGCCCAGGAGCTACAGCAGGCTGCCAATCTCTCCGGCGAAAAAATCTGGCGCCTGCCGCTGGAGGAAGGCTACTTCGAGGGTCTCAGCTCCATTGTGGCCGACATGAAAAACACTGGTCCCCGCTCAGGGGGATCCATCACCGCTGCCCTGTTCCTGAAGCAGTTTGTGGAGAAAACCCCTTGGGCCCACCTGGATATAGCAGGCCCCGTTTGGACAGAGAAGGATGCAGGCTACAACAATAAAGGGGCCACCGGTTATGGGGTGCGCACCCTGGTGGAGTGGGTCTTGGCGCGGCAAGCCGCAGCAGCTTGCTCATAACCCCGCCTTTCTGGACGTTGGGCCTTGAAAAAGCATCTACTGAGGGAGGAGCCAAGGGCTGCTTGGCTGGAGCTGTCCGATCCCTAAAATAGGCTTAAAAAAGAGTCTAGGTATTGAGTAGCACTTTGCAAGGCTTCCCCTCAGGGAATAGGATCCCCGCATCAAAGTAGCTGGCACAAGGCCCCCTGCGCCGGATCCTCCCATGAAAGACCTTTACCGCGAGCTGGAATTACAGCCCAATGCAACTCTAGAAGAAATTAAAGAGAGCTACAGGCGGCTTGCCAAAGAATACCATCCCGATAAACTTCACCCAGATACACCTGTTAAGGGGCGGCAGTACATTGAGGAAAAGTTTAAGTCTATTCAGGAAGCATACTCGGTCCTGAGTGATCCTGTGAAGCGAAAAGCCTATGACTCCCAAAGGCTTTCCCAGACTTCGCCCACAAAAGGGAGCGGGTATGACCAAGACTTAAAAGCAGAACGCGGTTACAGCACACAAGATGGCAAACCTTGGCCCTTTGACTTCGACAAGATAAAGGAAGCTGCAGAAGAGATAGAACGTCGTAAGAAAAACATCGAGGCCAACTATAACCAAAGAGTAGAGCAAGTTAAGTCTGAGTTAAGGAGAAACTTGATCTCTATCGGAATAAAACAAGAGGAAGCTAAAATTGATCATGCCTTTGCCACCAAAAGTGACACTATACTGGGTGCCCTCTCGCTTTTAGTCCTGAGCTTGTTCATTGGTGCCTTAAGTAGCTCAATCGGGCTTGTGCTCTTTCTAATCTCAGTTATTAGTCTTTTTATGGCCATTTTTGATAAAGGATATAGCAAGTCGCAAGTTGAGAGCGCTAAGAAGCTACAGGAAGAGGCAAAATCAGTAATAGCCCAGATAGAGAACCAGATAGAGAAAGATAGGAACTCGAAGCTTTCCCAGCTTGAGCTTCACTGTAGAAGTAGGATCGATCATTTTAAAGCTGTCCCTATCGAATCTATATCCCCATTTTATAAGTGGGCTGAGTGGGGAGGATCAGCTATTTTTGCTAACCGCAATAAAGGAAAGGGCAGATGCTGAAAGCCTAAAAGAAAACTTGAAGATAGCGGCTGGAGTTGCTGTGGGTATTGGCATACTAGCCGCCTTATTTGGGCTGGGAGGTGGATTTCACCCATTCTGAATCTCAAGAAGAGGCAAAACACTGCTTCATCTCCTGCAGCACCTGGGCATCTTGAGAGGCCGTTCTCGCGCCCGCTTGAGCAGCCCAGCACTTAAGACTCTCGATTTGGTCGCGGGCAATCGAGGCCAAAGGCACGGTTTCGCGGATGGCCTGCAGGATATCCTCTTGGGTAAAGTCCCGCCGAGTGCTGCTGCCACTGCCCCCAAAGGCGTTGTACATGGCATCTACGATGGCTTGCTCGATCTCGGCCCCGCTGAAGTCCTGAGCTGTGGCTGCCAAGGCTTCCAGGTCGAACTCCCGCAGGCGGCTGGGGCGCAACCGCTGCAAATGCACCCGGAAGATCTCTTTGCGCTCAGCGTGGGTGGGCAGGTTCAAGAAGAAAATCTCGTCAAAGCGGCCCTTGCGCAACAGCTCTGGCGGCAGCAGCGGCACGTTGTTGGCAGTGGCCACAATGAAAACGGGGCTGGTTTTCTCCTGCATCCAGGTAATCAGGCTGCCAAACACCCGGCGGCTGGTACCAGAATCTCCATCGGCACTGCTGGTGATGTTGCCAAAGGCTTTGTCGATCTCGTCGATCCAAAGCACGCAGGGGGCCATCGCCTCCGCCAGTTGGATCATCTGCCGCACCCGGCTTTCCGACTCGCCAACGATGCCGGCAAACAGACGCCCAGCATCCAACCTCAGCAGGGGCAACCGCCACTCATTGGCGATGGTCTTGGCGGAGAGGGATTTGCCGGTGCCCTGGATCCCGACCAGCAGCACGCCCTTGGGGTTGGGCAGGCCATAGCGACGCGCCTCTTCGGTAAAGGCTTCCTGGCGCACCCGCACCCAGGCCTTGAGGTTATCCAGGCCCCCCACACTTTTGAGGGTCTCGCGGGCGGTGAAAAACTCCAGGATGCCGGTTTGGCGGATGGCCTGCTTTTTCTCCTCTAGCACCAGGTCGATATCGGCTTCGTTGACCTCCTGCTTGGCGGCCAAAGCGCGGGCCAAAACGCGGCGGATACGTTCTCGGCTCAGTCCCTGACAAGCTTTGACCAGTTGCTCGCGGGCCAGAGGGGTAAGCTTGAGTTTATCTGGGGCCACGTAGAGCTGGATGAGGCGGCTGATCTCTTCGCTATTGGGCAGGGGAATATCGACGACGGTGACCTCCTCTGCCAGGTCGCTGGGCACTTCCAGGGTGTGGCTGAGCAGGATCAGCATCTTGCGGGTGCGTTTTAGCTCGCGGCTGAGGTTTTTCAGCTCCCGGATGATGGGAGCGTTTTTGTCGCTGCTGGCGTTGCGCAACACAAAGTGCAGATCCCGCAGCACAAACAGGGTGTCCTCGTTGGGGGCAGAGCGCCACACCCGCCCCAGAGCTGCCATGATGGAGCCCCGATCCTCGCCTGTATCTTGCCAGCCCCGCACCAAGTCCCAGAACAACAATTGCCGCGGTGGGTCTGTCCGTCTGGCTACTTGGGTTAGCACGGCATCGGCAGGCTCTTCTTCTGGAGAGACCAAGTAAACCAGGGGGTAGCGGGCCCGGATCATCAAATCCAGCTCTGTCACCAGCCCTGCTTGCAGCTCCGCCGGGATCTCGACCAGGGCAGGATCCCTGCTGTCTGGATTTGTTTTTCTTGCGGCTTCTGTCATCGCCTCTGGAGTTTAGAACATCCTTACTTCATCTTCCTCTCACTTGTTCAGAAACCATTTGGATTGGAACAGCCAATAAGCAGCAAAATGCTCACGGTTGAGCTTCACGGTTGATCTTTAGGATAGGGCAGGGATCCCTTGCAGTTCGGCCAGCATGGTGCGGGCTGTCTGGGTGGGATCTGCAGCTTCCATCAAAGCCCGCACCACAGCTACACGGGTGGCCCCAGCTCGACGCACCTCGGGCAGGTTGTGGGGATCGATGCCGCCGATGGCAAACCAGGGCAGGTGGGCTTTCTCGGCAGCCAGGCGCACGTACTCCAGGCCGGCAGGGGGTTTCTCCGCTTTGGTGGGGGTGGGGTAAACGGGGCCGACGCCAATGTAGTCCACGTCGCTGTTCAGGGCTTGGGCCAGCTCTTCGGCGTTGGTGGTGGACAGGCCAATGAGCCGCTGGGATCCCAGCAGTTGTCGGGCTTCAGCCACCGGCAGATCCGTCTGGCCCAGGTGTACCCCATCTGCCTGGCTGACCAGAGCCAAGTCCACCCGGTCGTTGACGATCATCAGCGCCTGGTAGCGGTCGCACAGCTGCCGCAGCTGTTTGAGATCCCGCAGCATCTCGCCGTCGGGAAGGTTTTTGCGGCGATATTGCACCAGGGTCACCCCGCCCCGCAGGGATTTTTCCACCACCTCTAGCCAGTGGGGCACAGGGCTGGTCACCAAATAAAGATGGGCTGCCAGGAGACGCTGCCGCAGGGATCCGCCCAGCAGTTCACTTTCCAAGACGTAGAGCCGATAGCGCATGTCTTTGGCCAGCTTGGCCAGGCCAGGGGCCACCCAGTGGTGGGATTCGGCCAACTTGCCGTATTCTTCTAACACCCGCAGGGCTTCTTGCACACGGCTGCAATTGGCTTGCAAGAGGTGGCGGAGATCCCGCCGTTGCTCCTCTTGGGGGTGGGAGATCTGGGTGCCTGGATCGGCGGGGGTATCGCGGGCCAAACGCAGGGGATCGCTGTGCCAGCGGGCTAGGGCTTGGCGCATGGCCTTGCATTCGGCAGAGAGCTCTCCCTCTTCCAGGCCGAAACGAAACCATTCTTCCAATACCCGTAGTCCTTCACGAGCTCGATCGAGGTTGGCATCCAGAATACGGGCGACGGCCTGGGGTTTCATGTTCCCTATACGTGGGAAGAGAGTTGCTTAATTTTTACCAAAAAAATGCGCCTAAAGCCCCGTCCTACCCTTAGCCGGAAGCAAGTCAGTAGGGTGGAGAGTAGTCAATTCACTGTAAATCGGAATGGTTTCCCTGAGGCTGTCCTTAGCCCTGAGGAGAAAGAGGGTGATGCCATAAGGCGTTAAGAAAGGCTTGCTGCGGCGTGTGTCCCCAGGCGAAGGCCCGTGGGCCGGCCCCTTCCGGCAAGTAGGCCCAAGCATAGCGCTCGCAGGCGGGAAAGTAGCGGATCTCCCACCAAGTTCCCCCTACAGGCACATCTTTCACTGCCCGCAAGAAAGGGCCGCGATGGCGGGCGAGGCGCTCTTCTATAAAGTAGGGGCCTTCCAGCTGAAGGGCTTCTACCGCTGCAATAAGCTCGGCTCGTTGTCGCTCATTTCGGATCATCTCCCGGGTTCCCCTCTTGGATTGGCTCTATTCTATGAGGAGATTTCTGGTGAGCTGGGGGATCCCTCTTGATTCAGCCCAGATTGCGCCTACGGCAAGCTGTGGAAACCCAATGGAATCCAACGAATCCACCGCAGGTGCTGTGTCTGAGCAATGGACACGGGGAAGATGAGGTGGGCAGTCGCCTTGCTGTTGCCCTAGTCCAACTGGGGATCCCGGTGCAAGCCTTGCCGATTGTGGGAGAAGGGACAGCCTACCAACGCCAAGGGATCCCCCTGCTGCCCATTGCCCAGGTGATGCCGTCGGGGGGGTTTATTTATCAGGATTGGCGGCAGTTGTGGCGGGATTTGCGGGCCGGTTTGCTGGGGCTGACGGGGCGGCAATTGGCGTTGGTTCGGCGGGCAGCAGCCCAGAGGAACCTGGTGCTGGCCGTGGGGGATATTGTGCCCTTGCTGATGGCATGGTGGAGTGGGATCCCCTACGCCTTTGTGGGCACGGCCAAGTCGGACTATTACTGGCGAGATGAACGGGGGCCCTACCGACGCCCCTGGATCCCTTTTGGGCAGCCGATTTCCGATTACCTGCCCTGGGAGCGCTGGCTGATGGCCCACCGACGCTGCCTGGGTTCTTTTTTGCGGGATGAGCTGACGGCTACAGCTTTGCAAAAACGGGGCCTAAGGGCCTTTTACCTGGGCAACCCGATGATGGATGGCCTAGAGCCACGCGGGACATTGCCTTTGGATCCCCACCGACCGGCCTTGCTGCTCTTGCCCGGATCCCGTCCGCCGGAAGCCTATCGCAACTGGGCTCTGATGATGCAGGTGGTGGAGCGGCTCCCAAAGGAGCTGCAAGTCTATGCTGCCCTCAGCCCCAACCTGGAGCGAGACCCGCTTCAGGCTTGGATCCCATCTCAGCGCAGCGATGTGCTTCTGGTTTGGGGGGACTTCGGGGCCTGTGCCCAACGAGCAACAGTGGTGCTGGCCATGGCGGGAACGGCTACCGAGCAATGTGTAGGCTTGGGAAAACCGGTGGTAACCCTGCCGGGAGAAGGGCCCCAGTTTACCCCGCGCTTTGCTGAAGCGCAGACCCGTCTTTTGGGATCCGCCGTCCACCTGACCTCAGTGGAGCAGGCTCCCGCCGTGGTTGGCCGGATTCTGGAACGCCTGGCCGCCGATCCCAACTACGCGGCTGAGTTGCAGGCCCATGGACGCCGCCGCATGGGATCCCCAGGGGCCGCCCGGCGCATTGCCGCTCAACTTCGAGATTGGCTCAAGCCATCCGGCCCGGTTTTGGAACCGTTCGAGCCAGACACATTGTGAGCCAGACACATTGTGAAATATATTGTGAAATGGGGAGCAGGT
Source organism: Synechococcus sp. W55.2 (assembly GCF_047461635.1). Taxonomy (NCBI): domain Bacteria; kingdom Bacillati; phylum Cyanobacteriota; class Cyanophyceae; order Synechococcales; family Synechococcaceae; genus Synechococcus; species Synechococcus sp. W55.2. The sequence goes on from NZ_JANSHM010000001.1 coordinate 88,815, forward strand.
CGTTAAAAGGCCCGACTTATTGCTGTTAAGTTTAGTTTTCCGTTTTTAAGTATTTGATGGCCTTGAACCTTCTTTTGGGGTTGGAGAGCAGTTGGTGGATCCCTTGCTATGGGTGGGCGGGAGCAGCTTTGGCCATTCCCTGGGCAACGGGGTGGGTCAAGGGCAGTGGCCCGCGCCCGGCAGCTTACCTCAACATCCTTCTGACTTTTGCCGCCTTTGCCCATGGCCTTTGGCTGTTGCGGCAGGTTTGGGGTCGGGATCCCCAGATCCTGAACTACCTCTGGTTTCGGGTGGCCGATTTGGATTTGACTCTGTCTTTGGAGATCTCGCCCCTGACAATGGGGGCCGTCGTCTGGATCAGCGGTTTGAGCTTGCTGGCCCAGATCTATGCGCTGGGGTATTTGGATAGGGACTGGGGCCTGGGTCGCTTTGCCGCCCTGATGGGCTTTTTCGAGGGGGGAATGACAGGGATCGCCCTCAGCGACTCGCTGTTTTTCAGCTATGCCCTGCTGGAGATGCTCACCCTTTCCACCTATTTGCTGGTGGGCTTTTGGTACGCCCAGCCTCTGGTGGTGACGGCGGCGCGGGATGCGTTTTTAACCAAGCGGGTAGGGGATCTGTTGCTGCTGATGGGGGTGGTGGCAATTTCCAACTTTTCTGGGGCCTTGACCTTTTCCGGCCTGCGGGACTGGGCGGCTACGACTAGCTTGGATCCCACCTGGGCAGCTTGGATGGGCTTGGCCTTGATGGCGGGGCCCTTGGGCAAATGCGCCCAGTTTCCGCTGCACCTGTGGCTGGACGAGGCGATGGAAGCGCCCAACCCGGCTTCGATTTTGCGCAATTCGGCAGTGGTGGCCTGCGGAGCTTTTGTGCTGATTAAGCTGCAACCGCTACTGGCCCTGTCGCCGATTACGAATGGGGTCTTGGTGGCCATCGGCACGATCACAGCCCTGGGCGGATCCCTGGTGGCCTTGGCGCAAATTGACCTCAAGCGCACCTTTTCCTATTCCACCAGCGCCTACTTGGGGTTGGTGTTTATGGCAGTGGGGATGCAGCAGCCGGATTTGGCCCTGGAGCTGCTGCTCATGCACGGCTTGGCTAAGGCGCTGCTGTTTATGGGGGTGGGATCCCTCATCTACACCACCTCTACCCAAGATTTGACAGAGCTGGGGGGCCTGCGCAGCCGCATGCCGGCCACGGTGGCCGCTTTTGCCGTGGGATCCCTGGGGATGGTGGCTCTGCTGCCCCTAGGGTGCTTTTGGACGCTGACCCGCCTGGCGCTGGTCTACAGCGGGGTGCAGCCGGCCCTGGTGAGGGTGCTGCTGCTGGTGAATGGGCTGACGGCTCTCAACCTGGCGCGGGTGTTTGGCCTGGTCTTTTTGGGATCCCCTCAACCCAAAACCCGCCGGGCCCCTGAGGTGGGCTGGCTGATGGCTCTGCCCATGGGCATCCTGACGGTGCAAACCTTGCTCATGCCCTGGCTGTTGGGGCGCTGGGGGCTCTATCCCGACTGGAACCCGCAGCTGAGGTGGATGGCGACTCTGCTGACGGCTGCTGGGCTGGTGGGGGCAGCCATTGGCGGCTGGCTGTACTGGGGGGACCAACGGAGGGTATATCTGCCCTGGCCGGAGTTGCAGGATCTGCTGGCCCACGACTTTTACACGGGGCACCTCTACCAAGCCCTGGTGGTGCAACCGGTCAGCGCCCTCTCCCGCGGATTGGAGTGGCTGGATCGCAACGGAGTGGACGGCTTGGTGAACGGGGTGAGCCTGGCCTTTTTCTTCAGCGGCGAAGCCCTCAAGTACACCCTGTCGGGGCGGATGCAACTCTATGTGCTGGTGATTGTCATCGGGATGGTGTTGGTTACAGCTTGGCTACTGCGTTCGCCCCATTTGGGGTTGGCCTATTGATGGGAGAGAGCCATGTTGAGCCTTTTGATTGGGATCCCGTTGTTGGGGAGCATCTTGATTGGGTTGATTCCCGAGCAGGCGGGGAAGGGCTTGCACCGGGCTTTGGCCTTGGGGTTTGGGTGGGTTTTGTTTGGCCTGAGCGCGGGGCTGTTGCTGATCTTTGACCCCCACCTTGGATCCCTGCAATTGGCGGAAAGGATGGCCTGGATCCCCCAGTTGGGCTTGGTTTATGAGGTGGGAGTGGATGGGATCTCTCTGCCTTTGGTGGTAATGACCGGGCTGCTGGTGCTGATGGCCATTTGGGCCAGCGGCCAGGTGGAGCGGCCCCGCCTCTACTACAGCTTGGTGCTCATGCTGGCGGCAGCGGTGGCCGGAGCTTTTTTGGCTCAGAATTTGCTGCTGTTTTTCCTGTTCTATGAAGTGGAGCTGATCCCGCTGTATTTGCTCATCGCCATCTGGGGAGGGCCGCGCCGCACCTATGCCGCCACCAAGTTTTTGGTTTACACCGCTCTGTCGGGGATCCTCCTCTTGATTGGCTTTTTCGGCCTCAGTTGGCTGAGCGATGCCCACAGCTTTACCTACACCGTCCTGCAGGCCCACCCTTTACCTCGGCTGTCGCAGATCCTTTTGCTCATTCCCATTCTGCTGGGCCTGGCCATCAAGATCCCCTTGGTGCCCTTCCACACCTGGTTGCCGGATGCCCATGTGGAGGCTTCCACCCCCATTTCCGTGTTGCTGGCGGGTTTGCTTTTGAAGTTGGGCACCTACGGCCTGGTGCGCTTTGGCCTGCAGCTCTTGCCGGATGCCTGGGATCAAGCCGGGCCTTGGCTGGCCGGTTGGGCGGTGGTTAACGTGCTCTATGGATCCCTGAACGCCTTGGTGCAGCAGGATATGAAAAAGCTGGTGGCCTACAGCTCCATTGCCCACATGGGCTACATCCTCTTGGCTGTAGCAGCAGCCACTCCCCTCTCCCTGGTGGGATCCATCTTTCAGATGGTCAGCCATGGCCTCATTTCCTCGCTGCTGTTTCTTCTGGTGGGAGCCGTCTATGCCAACACCGGCACACGGGATCTCAAGCTGCTGCGGGGATTGCTCAACTCGGAGCGGGGCTTACCGCTTATTGGCAGCTTGATGGTGCTAGGGGTGATGGCCAGTGGCGGCACACCGGGCATGGTGGGCTTTATAGCTGAGTTCACCCTCTTTCGGGGCAGCTTTGCCGTCTTTCCCCTGCAAACGCTCCTGTGCATGGTGGGGACGGGATTGACGGCGGCCTATTTTCTGCTGATGGTGAACCGTGTCTTTTTTGGGCGCCTCTCGCAAGTGGCCATAGCCATGCAACGCCACGCCACTGAAGAGCGCCTGCCTGCTGTTGTTTTGGCAACGCTGGTGGTGTTACTGGGCCTGCAGCCTAGCTGGGCAACCCGCTGGGTGGAGTCCACCACCTTGGCCTTGGCCAAGGCTAACATAGCTGGTGTTGCAGGACTGGTCACTGCCTTTCAGTTTGGGTTGTCTTCCTTTTGATTGTCTTCCTTTTGATGATTTGATGAGATCGACGGAGTTTCTTTTGCTCCCATGACTGCCACTCTTGCTCCTGCTCCTTCCTGCTTCTTTCTGGCCGGCTTATCTCCTCTGGAGCAACTGCAACTGGCTCCCATTGTCCAGCGCCTAGAGGCAGGGGGAGCCCTTGTGCCGGATGCCCCTGCCAATCGCCTAGAGGTCATTGGCATCCTGCATAGCTACGGCGAGGTGCTGGATGCCTATTCGCGCAATTTGATCTTTATTGCCGACCACCAATTTTTGGAGCTTTTTCCGGCGTTCAAGTATTTCAACGGCGAGATTACCCTGGGCAAATGGCTGCGCTACCTGTGGCATGACCGCATCAACTACGAGTTTGCCGAATACTGCATGAAGGCCATGCTCTGGCATGGGGGAGGGGGGCTAGACCGCTACCTGGATACCCCTGAATTTGTCGAGCGGGCCAAGAGAGCCATCCGGGCCAAAATCCGCTTCAATCCCTTCTTGCAGGGCTTGGGGATCTTGTTTCCCGACTTTGCTCTAGAACAGGTGCGCATGCTGGCTATGTACAGCGGCTTGGGCCAGTTTTGGCGGGTGATGAGCGATATTTTCCTGGCGCTGGCCAAGCGCTCTGAGACAGAACCCCACCTCACCATCCCCGAGGTAGTGGCCCACATTCAGCAAGGGCTGGTGGCCGCCGCCGACAAACCCATCGCCTATGCTCCCTGCATCTGGGGCCGGCGCTATGAGATCATTCCTCTCTCAGCAGGCCTGACCTTCCTGCCGGATACGGCCATCCCTTATGTGGAGGCGGTGTTTTTCCGCTCTTTTCCCTTTATGGGCACGGTTTCCTACAACGCCCAGGCCCACCAGATCCCGGCTGAGCAGGCTGACTTTGCCTACGGCGCCCTCTACGCCGACCCACTGCCGGTAGGCAGCGCTGGGATCCCGCCTACCCTGTTGATGCAGGATATGATGCGCCACCTGCCCCCCTACTTGCGAGAACACTACCGCCGCCAGCCTCGCGGGGATGATGACCTGCGGGTGAAAATCTGCCTTAGCTTCCAAAAGGCCATGTTCTGTGTTACCACTGCCGCCCTGCGGGCTCTTGCCCCTTTTCCTCTGGAAACTCAGGATCCCCAGCAGCAGTTGGCCAACCGCAAGTTTCTGGCTCCTTGGCTGCAGCGCCTGCTGGGATCCCGTCTGTTAAAGGTGCAGGAAGAAAGGGTTGAGGCCTAGCTGAGCTGGGAACTGCTACTTTTGGTTACTGGAAGGGGGATCCCCTTTTCGGATACAATGTCTGCGCCCAGTTGAGCAATGGGGTGGCGTAGCCAAGTGGTAAGGCAGAGGTCTGCAAAACCTCTATGCGCCAGTTCGAATCTGGCCGCCACCTTTTAAACCTTACTTGCATCCCAAGCAGGGCAAGCATGAAAGACAAGCTGATATTGATGATCCCCGGCCCCACTCCCGTTCCCGAGAGTGCTCTGCTGGCGATGGCACGAGGGCCCATCGAGCACCGCAGCAAAGAGTTCACCGCCATTTTGGAAGAGGTCACCGATGGGTTGCGCTGGCTGCACCAAACCACCTCCGATGTGTTTGTCTTTTCCGCCAGTGGCACTGGTGCCATGGAAGCCGGGATCCTCAACACCCTCAGCCCTGGGGATCGGGTTTTGGTGGGGGTGAACGGCAAGTTTGGGGAGCGCTGGGCGGAAATGTCCGAGCAGTTTGGCCTTCAGTGTGAGCGGGTGGAAACCCCCTGGGGGATCCCTTACCCCGTCGAGATCTTCCAAGAAAAGCTGGCTGCCGACCGGGAAAAAACCATCAAAGCCGTCATCCTCACCCACTCGGAGACTTCCAGCGGCGTAGCCAACGATGTCCAAGCCATTGCTGCTGCTGCCCGCGAGCACGGGGAAGCCCTCGTCCTGGTGGATGGGGTCACCAGCGTGGGGGCAATGCCGGTGTTAATGGACGAATGGGGCTTGGATGTGGTGGCCTCGGGATCCCAGAAGGGCTATATGATCCCACCAGGGCTGGGATTTGTGGCCGTCAGCCCGCGGGCCATGGCCGCTACGGAGCGCTCTAGGTTTCCCAAGTACTACTGGAGCTTTAAGCTGGCGCAAAAGGCCCTGCGCCAAGGCACCACTCCCTTTACACCGGCGGTGAACCTGTTTTACGCCCTGCAGGTTACCCTGCGCATGATGCGCGCAGAAGGGTTGGAAGCCATCTACCGGCGTCATGCCAAGCTGGCCCAGGCCACCCGTGCTGGCGTCAAGGCTCTGGGGCTAAAGCTCTTGGTTGATCCAGAGTCAGCGGCCAGTCCTTCGGTAACAGCTGTACTCGCTCCCGAAGGGATCAACGCTGACACCATCCGCAGCACCTTGAAGAAACACTTCGACATCGCCCTTGCCGCTGGACAAGACCACCTCAAGGGCAAAATCTTCCGCATTGGCCATTTGGGCTTTGTGAGTGACCGCGATGTGCTGATGACCTTGGCTGCTCTGGAGTCAGCTTTACACACCGTGGGCTACAGCGACTTCACCCCAGGGGCGGGAACTCGCGCCGCCGAGGAAGTATTGGCCCACGGCTTCTGAGCCCCCAGCTCAGTAGTCTTTGACCCATAGCACTGACCCTTGCCCCTGGCTACAATGGGGGGACATGCTTAATAAAACTTCAGAACCCAAGGGTGGCTATGGTTGTCAGCTTGGAACGGGATCCCTGCGTGGTGCCTTCTGCTGGGGAGTTGCGGCAGGTGCTACAGGGGGTTGGCCCTCGTTCTTGTCCCTTGCAGTACAACTTTCACCTACACACTCGTTGTTCGGATGGGCAGATGGATCCCGTGGATCTGGCGGAGCAGGCGCGCCGGCACGGCCTCAAGGGCCTAGCCATCACCGATCACCACACCCTGAAGGGCTACGAGCGAGCACGCACCCACTTGGATCGTCCCGACGACCCCATCCTGTGGCCGGGGATCGAGATCACAGCCAACCTGTTGGGCTGTGAAGTGCATATTCTGGGCTACGGCTTCGATCCCACCGATAGCGTCCTGGATCCCTTTGCCCAAGGGGAGCAGGTTCCCGGCTTGCCCGCCGCCGACGCGATCCAGGCCATTCAAGCGGCAGGAGGCTTGGCGGTGTTGGCCCATCCCTTTCGCTATTGCCTGCCTGCAGAGAAAATTGTCCCAGCAGCAGCGGAGTTGGGAATAGATGGCCTTGAGGTCTACTACGCCTACAAAAACCCGGAGATTTGGATCCCTAGCCCAGAAGTGACGGAGAAAGCGGAAGAGTTGGCCGAGGCCTACGGACTTTTGAAAACCTGCGGCACCGACTCTCACGGCCCCAGTATCCTGAGGCGGATTTGAGCCAGGCTACCCAGAACAAGCTGCTACGGGCGTGGATAGAGCAGCTGACCAAGCCGGCGCAACTGCTCTGCGGTGCCCATGCACAACAGCAGATCCCCCGGCTGCAACAGGGTTTCTCCGCTGGGGCCACCAATCAACTGGCCATCCGCCCGTCGAATCGCCACCACCAAAGCTCCAGATCGGTTGCGCAAATCGGCTTTCCGTAGGGTTTGCCCGACATAAGGACATTCTTGGGCTGCCAGCTCGTACTCCTCTAGGTAAAAAGTGCGATCCCGACCGACAAGGATGCCATCCACAAAGTCCACAACCCGAGGACGCAGGGCAGCCGCCGCCATGCGTTTTCCGCCCGTGATGTAGGGAGAAATGGCATGGGCAACGCCCGCCCGCTGCAGTTTTTGCAAAGCCTCCTCCGTATTGGCGCGGGCAATGGTGCGAATGCGGGGGTTCAAGGTGCGGGCCGACAAGACCACGTAGAGGTTCTCGGCATCGGAAGACAGGGCGGCAATCAGCCCCTCCGCCTGTTGCACCCGCGCTTCGAGCAAAGTGGCATCTAGAGTACTATCCCCCTGGAGAGCCACATATCCCAGCTCTTGAGCCACCTGAATGGCCTCGGCAGACTGATCGATCACCAAAAATGGCACCCCTTCTGCTCGAAACTCTTGGGCCACCTGCCGGCCAATGCGCCCGAAACCGCAAATGATGTAGTGGTTGTTCAGCGCTTCCATCTGTTTCTTCCATTTCCGTTGCCGGATCCCTTCCTGAAAATGTCCCTGGATGAGGGCCTCTGTAAAGCGATTCACCATGAAGCCGATGCTCAAGACCCCCATCAGGATCAAGGCCACCGTAAATAAACGCCCCCGCTCCCCCAGCGGCTCCACCTCCATAAAGCCAACAGTGGTCAGGGTGATGATGGTCATGTAAAAAGCTTCCACCCACGGCCACTGCTCCACCCCGTGGTACCAGAGGGTGCCGATCAGCACCACACACACCAATGCCCCCACACCCAAGCCGAGGTCTCGCCGGATCCCGGGATCCCTTTTGGCAGCCTGGAAGGGGGGACGAGCAGAAGCCATAGAGCCCAGCCAGATCTAGCCCAGGAAAAGGAAGCAAGAACTAGAATGGGGAAGAACCCGTTGTTGTTCGGTAACAAGCGGAGTGCCGATGCCTGAATACATCAAGGTGGAATATCGGATCGACAAAAACGGACAGGTTACCGAGACCGTACTGAATGGTTCTGGCTCCAGTTGTACCCTAGCTACCGCCGGCTTGGAATCGGCGCTCGGAGCCGTGCAGAAACGGGAGCTCTTGCCGGAGTTTCACCAACTGACTGAAATCGAGAGGGAGTCAGAAGTCTCTTTGAAGCAAACCCGCTGACTCTATATCCATTTGCCTAGGGTTCTCACCATCTTCTCACTTTTTCTTTTTGCTCCCCTTTCCGGCCGTATTGCCGGCTCGTGCCGCTCCAACCGCAGCCTGAAACAGCCAAACAGCCAATGGAGCAGCGACAACCAAGATGATACTGGTGGTGCCGACGCCAAAATCCGGCTCGCCAGAAGCCAACTCGAAAATTGAGCCAACAGCAGCAATGGCGCTGAGGCAGGAAACGGCCAAGAGCAGGTAACCTTTAACGCTGGTGGTCATAGAGAACCCGTTTGAGAACTACACTTGCGCAGTACAGGGCAAGCCGGTCGAATGCGTATTCATTCGCCAAAAAGCCCTCCCACTCCTGAGAGGGCTACCTTTCATGCTAAGAGCAGGGATCCCTGTCCAGCAAGGCAAAACCAAAAGTGGGATCCCTAGAAGTTCAGCACTTGGGGTGTGGATTTAGCCGTTCACGATGATCTTGCCGACCATTCCGGCCCCACGGTGGGGCGTGCAGTAGTAGGTGTACTCACCTGGAGGAACATCAACAAAAGCCGACTCCACCACCTGCTTAGGAGCAGTGAGCAGTGCCTTGTGGGAGAGTTTGGCCGCCAAAGCCGCATCTCCACCGGGCACCTTGTCGAAGACAACATTGTGGGGGTAGACCTTGTTGTTCACCCACTGAACGGTATCCCCTTGGTTGATGGTGAGAGAAGGCGGATCGTAGACCAACTGGGCCTTGTCAGATCCCATTTTGACAATGTAGGTCTCGGCAGCAGCAGGGTTGGACAAGAACGCCACAGCCAACCCCCCAACCACAAGGCTGAGCAGGATGAGCTGCAAACGCTTCACCAGGTTGAAAACTAGAGACATGGATTCCTCTCAAAACGCAACAGCAGTTATCCCAGACTTTGCGGCTCCGTTGTTCCCTTCCAGGTAGTGAAGAGAACCCAGCCAGGCGGAGGGACAGCAGGGACAGTTGGATTCCCAATGTTCATTATAAGGGGGCTCATCCCAAAATAGAGCATGCCCACCTATGGAGCGGTAGCATCCGTTCTTTAACAGAAGGCCACAGCAGACCGAACCCGTCAAACAACAGAACTCTCTCGCGGGTCTATGGCAACACTTCTGCTGGGCAACCCGATGCGGCTGGATCCCCGGCCAGTTGGGGCAGGATGTTTTGGCGGCTGGTGAGCGTGCGCAGGTGACCGAGAGCCAGTTTTCCGGGTCGTCCTCATCTCTACCCAAAAGTGCTTCGCAAAGTTTCGCAAAGTAGAGATTCTTTTTCCGTGGGATCCCTTAAAGTCCAAGAGTGTCTTGCCTAACAAATCCGTAGGGTTGTCGATGCACAAGAAGGGCAAATCATCCTAATCTCAAAGAGCAGGTTCTTGGATGCTGCTGGCCGGTATTCCTTTGAGATTCCTCAATAACATCACCTGAAAGTCAGTTGGTTGTTCAGCCCTCACCAAAATAGGGAGTCTGTTAAGATGAGCGTACAGCGTTCACCCGTAGTTGGTCCAAGCAAGAGTCGGCTTGCAACAAGTTTAGAATCGACGGATCAGCGGCTTAACATTCAAATCTTGGCCCGGTGTATTGGCACTGCCTTGAACCTGGGCGCTCCTCTCAGGGTTGAAGTGCACTACACCTCACAAGCTCGGTAGCAAGGTTTTCTTGGCAGGCCGCTCTAGGGGCACAGCTGCTACTATGGTTTGTGCTTGCCTGGGGCTAGAGTGATTTTTGGGCTTCTTATTTCGTTGTATGTCCGTATAGTCACTGCTGGCTGGAACAGCACACCTGAGGTCTCTCTAGAAGAGAGGAGCTGGGCATAAGCCGACGATTTTAGTCTGGCTGGATTGAGACAACTCTATTCACTACATCATCACATCACTACATCATCACATAGTCATTTCAAGTTAGATTAAGACACTTTACTAATTGCTACGCAGTGCCGTCCAAACGCTCTGCGCCGCTTCCGCAACCACCCCCAACCCCTCTCCCATAGGGAGAGAGGAGCTAGGAAGCAACACAACGGAAAAGTCTCCTTCCTGCTTAAAGTGTGCTTAAAGTGATTGTATTTAGCAATGCGCAATGCAGCTTCTGTGGGGCAGGGATCCCGTTCGTCCAAAGCCTTAGGGCTGAAAAACCTGCAGGTCATATTAAACTGCGTGCGGAGTCTACAGAGCTAGTTCTGAACAATCCCCTGGATGATGGCTTCCGTAAGGCGGTCTAATCCTCCCAGGTCAGCTCTCTCGTTTTGGGAAAAGGGGTGAGGACAGTCGCCCAGCAGGCCGGAGAGCAGGGGAACTCAAACTGGTCAGAGCAGCCACAAGCACTTGGCCCAGAAAACCTTCTGCCAAGGGGGCACGGCGCTCTCAGTTGGCTTAACATTATTTCATGACTGGGCTTGGCCTTCACCTTGTCGAGGGCAGCTGGCCCGCCCAGGGTTCGGCTCAACTTCCTTCCCATTGCAGGCAAAACGACCATGGTAGGCATCTTCAGGCGCTTGTTCGGCTGGCGTGGTCAAGCTGCGGCCACGTCCTCACCGGAAACTTTTGCTAAACCAACCCCTACGAAAGAGAGGAAAGACAATACTTTTTTTCTCGACCCAGATGAAGCCAAAACCCTTGGCAACATTGAGTACATGCGCACCCCCAGGATCGTGAAGCACACCTTCCAGGATTTCGGCAGTAAGGAGAAGGTGGAGGTGGTGGAGCAGGTCTCTTCCCTCGGTAAAGTTAAGTTGTCCGCAGAGGCAGCCAAAACTCCTGAAACCGCTTCTGAGCAGGGGTCTTCCATTTCAAGCAGCAGCGGAGTAAGCCCACGCCGTCAAGGGGGATCGGACATGGATACCTTCCGCAATATGGCCCGCAGCCTAAAACGCAAATAAGCCAAACTCAGGTTGATCCCTGTCAGAGCCAACCAGAGGCTGGATCCCAGCTTTCCTCTTCGCAGCAGCGACAGGCGTGATACAACTGCTATCGAACCGGCTAATCTGCGACTGAACTGAGGAGGAGCAATGGCGATTAAGCGAGGCACCTTGGTGCGGGCTATCCGCGAGAAACTGGAGGGTAGCTTAGAAGCGCAGGCAAGCGATCCTTTTATTCCCAACTACGTTTTCGAGACCCCCGGAGAAGTCGTGGATATCAAAGGTGACTACCTGCAGATTAAGTTTGGGGCTGTTCCCACCCCTACGGTTTGGCTGCGGGCGGATCAGGTTCAGGAGATGGCGGGTTGAGTAGAAGCACGGAATGTTCCCCATCTGCATACCCCGTGATGGGGTGAAGGGGGATCCATGGCACTCCTGGCTGCTCCCAACCGTGAACAAATCCTGCAGCGTAGGCAGCTTTTGCGTCGGCAACGGCGCAGCCGATTCTGGCAGGGATCCTGGCGCCTGACCGGTTCGATGACCCTCTTGGCGCTGCTGGTGCTGGGCCTACGGCAGCCCCACTGGCAAATTCGTCAGCCAGAACAGATTCAGGTAAAGGGTGCCCACTGGGTCGATCCCGCCTGGATACGGGCACAATTGCCCCTGCAGTATCCCCTCAACATTTGGCAGGTGCAACCGGCTGTTTTGGAAAGGGCTTTGCTGGGATCCCCGACCCGCCCCTCTCCCATCGAAAGCGTCCAGGTGCAGCGACGGCTGCTGCCGGTGGGGGTAATCGTCCAGGTGCGAGAACGGCAACCTGTGGCGCGGGCGCGATGGGGCGACCAGATGGGCTGGGTGGATGTCCAGGGCAACTGGCTGTCTCCCGATCCCTACCGTTCCCCCAAGTCTTGGCCTGAGCTGGAGCTGCTGGGCTGGGAGAACCACACCCCAGACCAATGGGCGCTGTTGCTCAAGGCTTTGCAGCAATCCGAAATCCAGATTAGGGCAGTGGATTGGCAATCTGGAGCGGGGATCACCCTGCATACTGAGCTGGGCAACGTCTACCTGGGGCCGATTTCCGACCGCTTGCCCTTGCAAATTCAGACCCTCAACCAAATGCGGGATCTGCGCCGCTACTGCGAGTGTACGCCCGACGACATCGTCCAGATTGACCTCACCAGCCCCAGTGTGCCCACCTTGCAACTTACCCCCACGGCCACCCAGGAGCGCTGGAAAGACGTGCGGATGCCCTAGCTTTGCTATGAACCCGGTGCCGGCGGTGGAGGTGAACCAATTGTGGACAGCTTATCCCGGTCATCCGCCGGTGCTGCAAGGGCTGGATCTACGGGTCGAGGTTGGGCAACATCTGGGGGTGATCGGCCCCAATGGCGCGGGCAAAACCACTCTGTTCCTCACCCTCTGCGGCCTGTTGCCCCCCTGCTCCGGCCAGGTGAGTTTGTTTGGCCAGCCACTGCGGCCCGGCCAGTTTCGCCCTGAGGTGGGGTTGGTGTTTCAGGATCCCAACGACCAACTGTTTGCCCCATCGGTGGCCGAAGATGTGGCCTTCGGACTGCGCAATTTGGCCCGTCCTGAGGCGGAGATTGCGGCTGCCGTTCAGGCCGCCCTGCAGATGACCGGCACCCTCCATTTGGCCGATCGTCCCCCTCATCACCTCTCTGGTGGGGAAAAGCGCATGGTTGCCATTGCCGGGATCCTGGCGATGCAGCCCCAGTTGGTGCTCTACGATGAGCCGACGGCCAACCTCGATTTGCGAGCCCGGCGCCGGTTGATAGTTTTTTTGCAGCAGGCTGCCCACACTTTTCTGCTGGCTTCCCACGATCTGGAGCTGATCCTGGAGGTGTGCGATCAGGTCATCCTGTTGGATCAAGGTCGGATCTGGGCCCAGGGATCCCCAGCCCACCTGATGGGCCGAGCCGACCTCATGGAAGCCCACGGCCTGGAAGTGCCCCCCTCGCTGCGCCGATAACGACAAAAGTTGAAAAGATATCAAGAATTATTTTTAAGCTGACAACATTTTTGCCTCTCTTAATAAAAAGCTATCGTGCTAATTAAAAATATTGATTTTCGTCCAGGATTGAGTGGGGATATCATTTTGTTAAGTCGGGGATCCCTTCTCTGAGCTGTCCTAGTCAATTTTGTATGATCGATTTTGTACAAGAAAGATGTGGACTTAGCTCAGAGTTGGCAGCTTTGCCCGCCTGAGTGACAGTTGCGGTTAACCCTGATGGCTCCTACAACCTGTTCTGACTTCAGTCGGAGGTCTGTGGCTCAGAGCCTTCTCTCCTCAGAGGGGGGTCTCTGGTGGCTGGGGTAGGTGTCGCCGGGAAAAGCTGTCAATCGAGATTTGGGCAGAGGATCTCTCTGATGAAATCGAAAGGAGATTGCATGAGCGAACCCAATAAGCGAGATCAATTTGCCTTGTTGCTGGGTTCGACAGCGTTCAGGAACTGAGTGTGTTCAAAAGTGGAGAGTTGATATGCCTATTGCAGTTGGAATGATCGAAACCCGCGGGTTCCCGGCAGTGGTGGAAGCTGCCGACGCCATGGTCAAGGCAGCCCGCGTTACCCTGGTGGGTTACGAGAAAATCGGCAGCGGTCGGGTCACCGTGATCGTTCGGGGGGATGTCTCGGAGGTGCAAGCTTCGGTAGCCGCCGGTTTGGAGTCTGCCAAGCGGGTGAGCGGGGGTGAGATTCTCTCCCACCACATCATTGCCCGTCCCCACGAGAACCTGGAGTTTGTGTTGCCCATCCGCTATACCGAGGCGGTAGAGCAGTTCCGCACCTAGTCCCCACTTCAGTAAAGTTCGCACCCCAGAAAGTTCGCACCCCACTTTCACTTTCAGCGTAAGGAGTACCTATGGCTATTGCAGTTGGAATGATCGAAACCCTGGGCTTCCCGGCAGTGGTAGAAGCTGCCGACGCCATGGTCAAGGCAGCCCGCGTTACCCTGGTGGGTTACGAGAAAATCAGCAGCGGTCGGGTCACCGTGATCGTGCGGGGGGATGTCTCGGAGGTGCAAGCCTCGGTGGCTGCCGGCATTGACTCGGTGAAGCGGGTGAACGGCGGCCAGTTGTTGTCTTGGCACATTATCGCCCGTCCCCACGAGAACCTGGAGTACGTGTTGCCCATTCGCTACACCGAGGATGTGGCTCAGTTCCGCGAAGGGGTCAATGCCATCCGTCCCTTCACCCGTCCCTGATGCGTATTGCCATTGTGCGGGGCACCGTCACCAGCACTCAAAAGGATCCCAGCTTGACGGGCGTGAAGTTTTTGTTGGTGCAGTACGTCGATCTCGAGGGCCAGCCGCAACCCGATTACGCTGTGGCTGCCGATCCGGTGGGGGCCGGCATTGACGAGTGGGTGCTGGTTAGCCAAGGCAGTGCCGCTCGCCAGCCGCAAGGAAACCAGACTCGCCCGCTGGATGCAGTGGTGATGGCGATTATCGATACGGTCAGCGTTGGCGGTCGCTCTCTCTACAACAAGCGCGATCAACGCTAGCTGGGATCCCTTCCCTTCTCATCTCTCTTGCTGCCCTTGTCCGCCCTACTGCGTTCTAGAGGCTCACGGTTATGCCTGCTCACACCTATGCTGCACCGCCAACGCCCTGGTCTCGCCGACTGGCGGAGCCCAAGATCGATCCCACAGCCTACGTGCATTCTTTCTCCAACCTCATTGGGGATGTGCGGGTGGAAGCGGAGGTGCTGATCGCCCCGGGAACTTCCATTCGCGCTGACGAGGGATCCCCCTTCCACATCGGCGCCAGATCCAACATTCAGGATGGGGTGGTCATCCACGGCCTGGAACAGGGGCGGGTGATAGGAGAAGACGGCCAGCCCTACTCCGTTTGGATTGGCAGAAACACTTCCATTGCCCACATGGCTCTGATCCACGGGCCGGCCTACGTGGGCAACGACTGCTTTATTGGCTTCCGCTCGACGGTGTTCAACGCTCGGGTTGGGGATGGCTGCATCATCATGTTGCATTGCCTGATCCAGGATGTGGAGATCCCCCCAGGCAAGTACGTGCCTTCTGGATCCATCATCACCACCCAGGCCGAGGCCGACCGGCTGCCCGACGTCCAGGATAGCGATGCCAAGTTTGCCCAACACGTGATCGGCATCAACCAAGCCCTGCGAGAGGGCTACCAGTGCAGCGAAAACCTCGTCTGTATCGCTCCCATCCGCAACGAACTGCAGCGCACCTCTAACTCAACGGCTACGGAGACGGCACCCATGACTCATTCTTCCCATCGCGGCAATGGCCGGAACGGCGGCGGATCCCCTCTCAAGCCGGAGGTGGTGGAGCAAATTCGTGCCCTGTTGGCCCAAGGCTATCGCGTGGGGCTAGAGTATGCCGATGCTCGCCGCTTCAAAACCTCTTCCTGGCAAAGCGAAAGCCCAATCGCCAGCACCCACGAGGCGGAGGTGGTGCGATCGCTGGGGGCCATCCTGGCGGAGCACCAGGGAGAATATGTGCGCCTACTGGGGATCGATCCCAAGGCTAAACGGCGGGTGCTGGAGCAAATCATCCAAACCCCCGATGGGCCGGCGCTGGTCTCTGGGATGCCCAGCCGCGTCTCGGCAGCCGCTGCTCCGGGTTCTGGGGCGGTCGGCTCTCGCTCTGGCTCAGGGCTGGAGGAGGAGATCCGGACTTTGTTGGCGCAGGGGTATCGCGTTGGCCTGGAGGTGGCTGATGCCCGCCGCTACCGCACCTCTTCTTGGCAGACCTTGAGCAATTTGAGCGGTCAGCCGCAGGAGATCCTGGCCGCTGTTCAGGCTGCCCTAGCAGAGCACCAGGGAGAATATGTGCGCCTGTTGGGGATCGATCCCAAAGGCAAACGGCGGGTGCTGGAGAAGGTCATTCAAACCCCGCAAGGCCAGGTGAGCAGCAGTCCTGCAGGAACCGGCGTGGTGGCAGATACGGCTCCTGCGGCAGGGGGCAGTGCCGGCCTGGATCTGGAGGTGCAGGAGGAGGTGCATCGGCTGCTGGCTCGGGGCTATCGCATCGGCTACGAATATGCCGACGAGCGCCGCTTCAAAACCTCTTCCTGGCAGAGTGGGCCGGCCATTCGCGCCACCCGCGGGCCAGAGGTGTTGGCTAAGCTGACGGCTGCCCTGGCGGAGCACCAGGGAGAATATGTGCGCCTGCTGGGGATCGATCCCAAAGGCAAACGGCGGGTCTATGAGCGCATAATCCAAACCCCTAGCGGAAAATCTGCTGCTGCTGCCGCGGCTCCTGCTTCTGCCCCCAAGGGATCCCTTTCTGGCACCCGCCTCAGCGCCGAGGTGGTGGCTCAGGTGCAGCAGTTGCTCAGCCAAGGCTACCGCATCGGCACCGAACATGCGGACAAGCGCCGTTTTCGCACCTCTTCTTGGCAAAGCTGTAGCCCCATCGAGGCCACCCAAGTGCCCCAAGTGGTGGCGGCTCTAGAAGCCTGCCTGGCGGAACACCAGGGAGAATACGTTCGCCTGCTGGGGATCGATCCCAAGGCCAAACGGCGAGTGCTGGAGCAGATCATCCAAACCCCTTGAGGGATCCCAGCTTTTTTTGACCTCTGTTGGTTCAAGTCCAACCCCCCAGCGATGAGGAGCACCCTGTTGGCCTCTACTTTGCCCAACTCCATGACGCTCCGCGCCTTGCCTGGCCAGAACGACGAAACTCGCTATTTTGTCAGTGGTGAGGTACAGGTGGAAGCCGGGGCGGGGATTGGGGCAGGGGTGCTGCTGCGGGCTAACCCCGGCTGTCGGATCTACATCGAGCGCGGCGTGTGTATTGGCATGGGATCCGTCCTGCACGCCTGTGGGGGATCCCTCATCGTGGAGGCGGGCGCAACCTTGGGAATGGGGGTGCTGGTGATCGGGCAGGGCACCATCGGCAAAAATGCCTGCATCGGCTCGGAAACCACGGTGCTGAATTGTTCGGTGCTCAGCCAAGCGGTTATTCCCCCCGGCTCGCTGATCGGGGATCCCACCTATGGTTTCGATCTCCAGGAGGCGGGCGGCAGCAAGCCCATCCCGGCAGAGCCCTCGCCGGCGGCAGTGGAAATGGCTCCAGAGATGTCGCCTGAGCCGTCTCCCCCACCCAGTTCTCCGGTGGCCAATGTTGAAAAGCAAACCCGCCGTTGGCACCAAGAAAAATCCGACTCCCCAGAGACCAAAACCCATAAGCTCAATGGGATCCCTGGCCATTGGGAATTGGATCGCCTCTTGAGCAAGATTTATCCCCATCGACAGGTGCTCTCCTCTGGGGATAGCCGGCTCTAATGGCTAAACTGGCGTGAGTAGTTAGGATGCCGATGTCAACCTCCCTGGGCCTGATTCAGACGCGCAGCTTTCCGGTCATCGTGCGCATTGCCGACGCTATGACCAAGTCGGCAGGCGTGACGCTGATCGGCTTTGAGAAAACCTCGGGGGGCTACTGCACAGCCATTGTGCGGGGGGGAATTGCCGATGTGCGCATTGCCATTGAGGAGGGCATTGAGCTGGCCCGCCAGTTTGACCAAGAGGAGATCTCCAGTTTGGTGATCCCGCGCCCCCTGCCCAACTTGGAAGTGGTACTGCCGATCAGCAGCAAGCTGTCTCAACTGGCACAAAACCGCGGCTACAGCCGCCTCAGTAACTTGGCCGTGGGCCTGCTGGAAACTCGCGGCTTCCCGGCAATGGTGGGAGCTGCCGATGTCATGCTCAAAACCGCGGATGTCCAACTGGCGGCCTACGAGACCATTGGGGATGGCCTATGTACGGCCATTATCCGCGGTACAGTGGCCAACGTGGCCATTGCCATCGATGCCGGCATGTACGAAGCAGAGCGCATTGGGGAATTGCACGCGGTGGCAGTGATCCCCCGCCCTCTGGACGAACTGGAGCAAGCGCTGCCCGTGGCCAGTTGTTTTGTTGCTCAACCGGTTACCCTGCCGGTAACCCTTCCTCAAGTTCAGGAACAGGAGGTGCAGCGCAGCGATACAGCCGTAGAGCGGATCCCTGTTTATCTGGAGCCGCCTGAAACTCCCTAGCCCCCTGAGAAACCCATCTGTTGCCCAAGAAAGCCGAGCAGGGCAGAACGGAAAAATGCTAGGCTACTGAAAGACCTGGGTCCGTGCAGCTCCGACGCCCAAACCGTGTCAGGATCGGAAGATAGCAGCACCACGGGATGCTCTGAGCAGGCGCGTCAACCCGGGTCGCCCTTTGCAGCCCTACTTCTCTCTGCTGGGTTCTCTCCTCCTTGCCCTAGCAGCGCATTACACTATGTCCGAAACAGACAATCCCCTCGCCAACTGGGCTCAAAAAGCCTTTTACTTCGGCATGGGTTTGGCGGCTGTGGCGGCGGATAATGCTGCCAAGGTGGCCAGCAAAGCGGGTATCCGTCTGATGGAGTTGCGCAAGCAGGCGCAAGCTTTGGTGGACGAGCTGGTGGAGCGGGGGGCGATGACCGCTGAAGAGGCGCGGGCTTACATGGATGCCATCGCCGCCAACGCCAACCGCAAGGGAGAAGACAGACAAACTGCCGGTCCCCGCAAGATCACCATTGATGACATTAGCGATACCGAGGGCGAGGCAGGCACGGCCATCGAACTTTCAGAAGCGGCCCGTTTGCGCCAGAAGATCGCCGAATTGCAAGCTGAGTTGGATCGCATCAAGGGCAAATCCCAAGCGAAAGGATAGCCCAATAGGAAAATGGATTTGAAGACTACCTGTATGTGAGACTATGTGAGACGTCTCCCTGAGGCGTCAGGGATCCTCATCCTTGTAGAGCGAGGAGCAGGTCAAGCTGATTCATTTCCAAACTGCAGAAAAGATAAGGGCGTCTGCCGGGTGGGCAGGAGCGTCTCAATTCAATCGAGTCTCAATCAAACTGGGTTGAGTTTGAGATCAGACAGCAGGAATGAGGATCCCGTCTTCCGAGAGAAACCGGGAGCTGAGAAAGGGACGCAGCGCCTTGGGAATGCGAATCGAGCCATCCGGCTGTTGGTGATTTTCCAGCAGGGCAGCCAGAGAGCGCCCCACCGCCAAGCCAGATCCGTTCAGGGTGTGGACAAACTGGGTGCCTTTCTGGCCGGCTTCTTTGTAGCGCAGGTTAGCACGGCGGGCCTGAAAGTCCCAGCAGTTGGAGCAACTGGAGATCTCGCGGTATTGATTTTGGGAGGGGAACCACACCTCCAAGTCAAAGCAGCGGGCTGCCGCAAAGCCCAAATCGCCGCTACACAGCTCCACCACCCGGTAGGGCAGCTCCAGCATCTGTAAGATGGCCTCGGCATCCTGCACCAGCTTCTCGTGTTCGGCTTCCGATTGATCTGGGCGAGTGACCTTGACCAGCTCCACTTTTTGAAACTGGTGCAACCGGATCAGCCCCTTGGTGTCGCGGCCATAGCTGCCCGCCTCACGGCGAAAACAAGGGGTGTAAGCACAGAAGTAAAGAGGGAGGGACTCCGCAGGGATTACCTCATCCCGGTACAGATTGGTAAGGGGAACTTCCGCCGTCGGGATCAGCCACAGGTCGTCATCAGCACAGCGAAAACTATCTTCGGCGAACTTGGGCAATTGCCCCGTCCCCTGTAAAGCAGCGCTGTTGACCAAAAAGGGCGGGATCACCTCGGTGTAGCCGGCTGCAACGTGGCGCTCCAGCATCATGGCAATCAAGGCCCGTTCCAGGGCCGCGCCCGCCCCTACCATAGCCACAAAGCGGCTTTGGGCCACTTTGACCGCACGGCCAATCTCCAGCAACCCCAGTTTTTCGGCAATCTCGTCATGGGGAAGGACAGGATGGGCCGGCTTTAGCTCCTCACCCCAGCGGCGCACCTCTACATTGTCGGCCTCATCTCGGCCAACCGGCACGCTGGGCAGGGGCAAATTGGGCAGGGTAAGCAGCCGAGCACGAATCTCCTCTTCCAGCTCCCGTTCCTGCTGCTCCAGTTGGGCAATCTCGGCCTTGAGATCCACCCCCCGCTGCCGCAGGGCCGCCACTTCGGGGCCTTGGGGATCCGCCCCCTGGCGGAGGATCTCGCCGACTTTTTTGCCGAGGCTGTTGCTTTCGGCCTGCAGGGATCCCTTGCGGGCCTCCAACTGCCGCCGCTCCCGATCCAACTGCAGGATCCCATCCAGATCGACTGTGGCCCGGCGGTTTTGCAGGGCTTGGCGTACCTGTTCAGGGCGATCCCGCAGCAGCTTCAGATCCAGCACAGAGATGGTCTACCCTCAGCTCCAGATATCCGACCTATTTCTTTAGCCAGCTAAACATGGCCCGCAGCTCCCTGCCCACCTGTTCAATGGGGTGTTCGGCCTCGCGGCGCCGCATCGCAGTAAGCCCTGGCTTGCCGGCCTGATTTTCCAAGACAAATTCACGGGCAAATTGGCCGCTTTGGATCTCGGCGAGGATGCGTTTCATCTCGGCGCGGGTTTGCTCCGTGATGATGCGGGGGCCACGGGTGTAGTCGCCGTATTCTGCCGTGTTGGAGATGCTGTGGCGCATTTTCTCCAGGCCGCCCTCGACGATGAGATCCACAATCAGCTTCACCTCATGCAGGCACTCGAAGTAGGCCAGTTCCGGCTGGTAGCCCGCTTCCACCAAGGTTTCAAACCCCGCTTTGATCAGAGCCGTCAGCCCACCGCAGAGCACCACCTGCTCGCCAAAGAGGTCGGTTTCGGTCTCTTCCCGGAAGGTGGTTTCCAAAACGCCGGCCCGCGTGCCACCGATGGCTTTGGCATAGGCCATGGCCCGCTCCCGTGCCATTCCCGAGGCATCTTGATAGACGGCAAACAGGCAGGGCACCCCTTCCCCCGCTTGGTAGGTGCGCCGCACCAAGTGCCCAGGGCCTTTGGGGGCAACCATGATGACATCCACATCCGCCGGCGGCTGGATCTGCCCGAAGTGAATGTTGAAGCCGTGGGCAAAGAGGAGCACGTTCCCCGGCTGCAGGTGGGGACGGATTTCGCCCTGGAAAACGGCCTTTTGCACTTCATCGGGCAGCAAAACCATTACCCAATCGGCGGCAGCGGCAGCATCCGCCACCGTTTTGACCATTAAGCCGTCTTGCTCGGCTTTGGGCCAGGAAGGGCTGCCAGGGTAAAGGCCAACGATGACCTGGACACCGCTATCGCGCAAATTGAGGGCGTGGGCGTGGCCTTGGCTGCCATAGCCGATGATGGCAACGGTTTTATCGGCCAAAGGCTCCAGGTTGGCGTCGGTGTCGTAGTAGAGGCGGGCCATGGTCGAGCAGGGCGTGAGCAGGTGCTTGACTAGGATAGCAGGATTGGATCCAACTTGCTGACCTCAAGCGCCGTGATGAACAGTTTTCACCCACCTTAGGCGCTTGGGCTGTACACACATGCGAGCGGTTGTGGCGATCATAACCGGCAGCCAGTGGAGCATGTAGACCAAGCCCAGGGCGGTGTGCCACCAAAGTCGCCGTCCGCGCAAGCCCTCCACCTGGCGTAGCCCCCGGTAAAAAGCCACCGTCAGGCAGCCCATCACCAGAGCGTTCAAGGGGAGCAGCACCGAGGAGTGGCCCGTCAACAGCACCCAGAGGGTATCGGGAACCAAGGCCATCGGCAGCAAGTACTGAGAAATAAAGAAGGCCCAGAGATCTACTGTTTTGGCCATCCCCATGCGGCGACTGAGGATCCCTGGCCAGTAGTCGAGATAGCGCTGGTAGCCCCCTTCCGCCCAGCGGCAGCGCTGGTGCCAGAGACTTTTCCAAGAGGTGACCCCTTCTTCGACGATGGCCGGCTCCGTCAGAAAGGCGATATCTACGCCCGCCAGGTGCAGCTTGAAGGTGAGATCCAGGTCGTCAGTTAGGGTGCTCTCATTCCAGCCGCCGCACTTTTCCAAGACATCTCGCCGCACCAGTTGGCCATTGCCGCGTAGCTCGCCAATGCCCCTCACGGCCACGCGCTGCTGCTGAAAATAAGCGTCGGAGGCCATTTCCGCCACCTGCCCCAAAGTCCAGAAGTTGACCTTGGGGTTGCTCAGGGCCTTGCGCACCTGTACAGCCCCTACCATCCGTCTGCCAAAACGGCTGCGCAGGCTGCTCACTTGAACAAACAAGGGTAGAGTGCGGGCAAGAAAATCCGAGGGCACCACAGCATCGGCATCGCAGACCAGGATGATCTCCCCTTGAGTCAGGGGCAGTACCTCGTTGAGGGCACCGGACTTACCCCCGCCCCGCCCCGGCTGCCGCCGGTAAACCCGCAGATGCGGGATCCGCTTTTGGGCTTCCCGCAGAACTTCAGGGGTGGCATCGCTGCTGTTGTCGTCGATGGCCCACAGCTCCAGATGGCTGGTGGGGTAACGGAGCTGGGTCAAGCTGTGCAACAGCCGTGGGAGCACTGCGCTCTCATTCTTGGCTGGGATCAACACAGCCACACGAGGCAAGGCCAGCCCGCCCAACTCAGAAAGCGCGCTCTGCCCATCCCGTTGCATTGGCAGGACAGAGTCATTGTTGTTAGGGTCATCGCTGTTATCTGCTGACCTGGGATCCCGGCGGGTCGCAGCGGCAGGAGGAAGTCTCAGAGGGGGCAGGGAGGTCGCCGGTTGCAGGCGAAATAAGCGGCTAATGTGGATCACCATGAACGTGGCCAGACCAACGGTGATCCAACGGGCCGTCGGCACCACATGCATCAGGCTGACCAACCCCCACACCATGGCCAGAACCAGCAGAGCCTTGAGACGGCGGCGCTGGGCCGAGGTGAGCAACCAATCGGGAAGATGAAGATCCTCGAGAGGCTCTGGCTCTGACCAGACGAACTCAGACATGGGAATCCTCCCCCGGGCGGCAATGTTACCCAACCTCGCCAGCCTGTGCGAGCGTTAACCCAAAGGCTGTTAAGAGGTTGTTACCTATTGTCACCCATTGTGTTGGCGAAACGGAGTTCTCGAGAACCTACAGGCGAGAAAAATTGGGGATCCCGACTGCCGCTTCTCCGGCAAGGGGGTGAGCGGCCTATGGGTTACCGCGAATCTCTTTGATCACCCCATCTTCCAGAAGGATCTCGACCTGCATTTTCTGGATCAGGTTGTCTCCTTTTTGGACTCGGAAGAAGCTCTCCACATTGCCCTGCAGCACTTCTTGGTTAAGCTCCAGGGTGCTCAGTTGGTTGATCTGCTGCAACAATTGGTTTTTCTGATCCAAGAGGCGGATTTTCTGCTCGTTCACGCGGCTTTTCACCGCTTCCACCTGTTGGAGCACTTGGGGGCTGTTGGGGTTGGGGCTCTGTTTCTCCAGTTCGGCAATAGCCCGCTTGCCCTGAAACTCCAGCTGTTGCATCTGAGCATCGGTGGCTTCGATCTGCCGCTCTAATTGCTCCTGCATTTCCTTTTTCCAAAGGGGTGTGACCACCACCTTAACGGGAATGTTGCGTTTGAGCAGTAATTGAGTGCTGTTGCTGACGTTGTTTTCTTCCATAAGACTCATCCAGGCAGACGACCAACCAAACCAGGGGCTTGTGCCCATTGTAGAAAGCTCCCCTCAAAAGCTCTGGGGTTGGGGAAGAGGAGCTTGACAGACCGGATCCTCCCCCGCCGAGCCGGAGAATCCATCTACTTATCCTACCGGCTGGGATCCCTGCGGTAAAGTCTTGATTTCGGGAAACTGCAATTTTGGTTAAGGATCTTAAAGGCCGCCGCCTTGCCCTGGCACAGATTCGGCTAGCGTGAGAGACAGTGTTCTTTTTTGCGGCAGCCATGAGCGAACGGGCCTCGACCCCTTCCAAGCCCTCTGCTGGGATCACCGAGCCGGTGCGGATTGCCTCTCGAAAAAGCGAGTTGGCTTTGGTGCAGACCCAGTGGGTGATGGGTCAGTTGCAAGAACACCATCCGGGATTACCCCTGGAGCTCAACACCCTTTCCACCCAGGGAGACATCATCCTGGATGTGGCACTGGCCAAAATTGGGGACAAAGGTCTTTTTACCAAGGAATTGGAAGTTAGCCTGCTCAACGGCAGCAGCGACTTGGCGGTACACAGCCTTAAAGACTTGCCCACTCGCCTGCCGGAGGGCTTGGTGTTGGGGGCGATCACGCGGCGGGAGGATCCCCTGGATGCTTTGGTGGTGGGGGAAAAGTTCCGGGATTACCGACTGGCCACCCTGCCAGAGGGGACGGTGATCGGCACTTCATCGCTGCGGCGACTGGCCCAACTGCGCCATGCCTTTCCCCACTTGCGCTTTAAGGACGTGCGGGGCAACCTCAACACCCGCTTGGCCAAGCTGGAGAGGGGAGAGTACGACGGCCTTATTTTGGCAGTGGCCGGGTTGAAGCGCCTGGGCAAAGCCGACCGGATCCACGAGGTGCTGGATCCCAGTGTGTCCCTGTACGCCGTTGGCCAGGGATCCCTGGGAATCGAGTGTCGGCAGGGAGATGAGCGGATTCTGGAGCTTATCCGACCCTTGGCCGATGCGGAGGCCACAGCCTGCTGCTTGGCAGAGCGAGCTTTCCTGCGGGCTTTGGAAGGAGGGTGTCAAGTGCCCATTGGCGTTCACAGCCAAGTCCAAGGGGAGGCGCTGCACCTAACCGGTATGGTGGCCGACCTGGATGGCCGGCGGCTCATCCGCGATACTCAGACGGGATCCACCGCCGATCCCGAGGCAGTGGGGATGGCTCTTGCAGAAAAGCTAAAACAGCAGGGGGCCGACGAGATTTTGCAGGCCATTTTTGCCCAGGCCCGCCGTTAGGCTACCTCCCTAGCTCCTCGAAGTCTGCTGCGCCGAGGGAAGGGATCTGCTCAGCCGCCGCTCAAATTTCAGCCCCAGCCAGATTACCCCGATCCCACAGGCCACCAACACCGCCGACTTGGCCAACAGGCCGGTTGGGTACTCGAAAAAGCGGGTCAGCACCACCAGGGTTAGCCCCAACAGTCCCTGCCAGAAGCGCCCCCGCCGCCCTTGCTGTAGCCCTTCCCAGCAGAGCACTGCTGACAGCCCCAGCAACAGCAAGGTCACTATCCAGGGGGCAAAGAGGACCAAGGCTGCTCCTGCCGTCACGTTCAAAGGCACAGCGCTGCCGATCCCCAGCAAAAGCGCCAAGGCAACCAGAGAAATCAGAACAGCAGCATCCTTCAGCCAAGACGAAACGGGCTGGGATCTCTTCTCCTGCCAACCCTGCCACCAGCCCCAGCCCGTCAGCAGCAGCAACCCCACTGCCGACAAGCTCGCCCAGGGATCCCCAACGTTCCAGAGGGGATCCTCGGAAAGATCGACCCACGTCCCGACAAAGCTCCAGACATAGAGCAGGACACCCAGCCCCAGCAGAGCCAAGTTCTGGGCTGTCGGGGCCAAATCCAAGCCTTGCTCCAGCTCGCCGGGAAGCTCTGGATCCCTTCCTTCAGTTAAAACCCGGCTTAGCCAAGGCTTATGGCGTTGGTGCCACAGACCCAACCCCCACACAACTGCAACACCAAGCAGATGCAAAAGGGTTAAACCTTGGAAAGAGCTGCCCAAACGCTCGGCTAACCCTTGCAACGCCAGGCCAAAGTTCACCACGGCCAGGGCAAAAACCCAGCGAGAGCAACACCAATAGGCCAGAGGAACCAGCAGGCCCAGGGTCAACCAAGGATAGAGGAAGTTGACAGTCCCCCAATCCACGAAGTCGGCTACCATCCCCAAGCCCAGCAGAAGGCAGGCCAGTACACCACTGGGGCTGTGACGCAAGCCGTAGGCCATGGCCAAACCGCCCATCCCCCAGGCCCAAAACAGGCCTGCCGCGGATCCGCCAAGCTGAACCCACTGCGCCATCAGGCCAATACAGGCTCCCAGGGTCAGTTCACCGGCTATCAGCAGGGCGCTACCCAGACGCTGGGATCCCTGCTGCCAAACCTGGAAGCCAGCCACCTGCAGCCCTACCATGAGGGCCAAGCACCCCCAGGCTCTTGCCCAGCGGGGAATGGCAGCCCAGTTGGCGGCCACGAAGGAGATCACCCCCAGGCCTACCAGAACTGCGCCAAACAGCAGCAGCACCAGGGCAAATCGCCCGCCGGCTGAGCGTTGCAAACTCTCCAGTTGGTAATACTCCCGCAGGCGATCCCGTTGGGCAGGTTCGATCAACCCCTGCTCCACCCAGGTGTTCAGCAGGTCGGCCAGTTGGCGGCGGAAACGCTCGCCGGGGTAGGGGGGGCGGGGAGAGGTCATGGCGGGATCCCGACAAGCGAAAGGAGGCTCGGGCGTTAAAGGAGTGGGATCGCTGAGGCGATTATAGTCCCTCACCCCTGGCTCCTCTCCCTCTAGGAGAGAAGGAATTGGGATCCCACTGCCTGAAGCACCCGCTGCAACACCTCTTGATAGCCAGCCACCGGATCCCCCAGATCAAAGCGAAAGAGATCCTTGTCCAGCACTCGCGGCTCGGATCCCTCCCGATCCCAAAGACGGCAGGTATCGGGGCTAATCTCGTCGGCTAGCAGGATCTCTCCCTTCTCGTCCAGGCCAAACTCCAGCTTAAAGTCCACCAACTCTAGGCGGCAGCTTCGCCAGAAAGCCTGCAGATGGTTGTTGATGGCCAAAGCCAGGGATCCCAAGCGCTCCACCTGCTCCGGCGTGGCCAACTGCAATAGGCGGATGTGGTCGGGGGTTACCAGGGGATCCCCTAGGGCATCGTTTTTGTAATAGAACTCCACCAGCGGCGGCTCGATGGGAAGGCCCTGCTCCAGGCCCAGCCGTCGGCAGAGGCTACCCGCTGTGCGGTTGCGCACCACCACTTCCAAAGGCAAGATGTGCAGGGCACGCACCTGCATCTCGGTGGGGCCGGTCTGGGCCAAAAAGTGGTTGCGGATGCCCTGCTGCGCCAGGTAGGCAAACACATGGCTGGAGACGGTGCAATTCACCTCTCCCTTGCCGGCGATGGATCCCCGCTTTTGGGCGTTGAAGGCCGTGGCGTCGTCCTTGTACTGGCAAAGATAAACCCTGGGATCGGCAGTGCGGTAGATGCGCTTGGCCTTGCCCTCGTAGAGCAGCTCTTGGGGGGAGAATGGCATACGCTAACCCCTAGTATCCGGCCAGCCGTCCGCGGATCCCTTGCCAGAAGGTGATGGCCAAGATGCGCAGATCCAGCCACAGCGACCAGTTTTGCACGTAATAGAGATCATACTGGGTGCGGCGGGCAATGCTGGTATCCCCCCGTAGGCCGTGGATCTGGGCCCAGCCAGTCAGGCCGCTTTTCACCAAATGCCGATCAGGATACTTGGGGATCTCCTGGCTAAATTGCTCCACAAAATAGGGCTGCTCTGGGCGAGGCCCCACCAAGCTCATTTCTCCCTTCAACACGTTCCACAGTTGGGGCAGCTCATCCAAGTTGGCGCGGCGCAAAAAGGCTCCTATCTTGGTTCGGCGCGGATCCCCGGGGCGCGTCCAGCCCGGCTGGCCGGCTGCCTCAGCATCCACTCGCATGGTGCGGAACTTGGCAATCCAAAAGCGACGCCCGTCCAAGCTCACCCGCTCTTGCCAATACAGAATGGGGCCAGGACTGCTGCAGGCTACCAGCAGGGCAATAATCAAAAACAGAGGGCTAAGCAAGATCAGGCCCAGGGAAGCTCCTAGGATGTCTACAGCTCGCTTGAGGAACCGGTTGTGGGCGTAGCGCAAAGGGGGCTGACGCAGAGTTAGCAGCGGGATCCCGTCGAGAGACTGCAGGCTGAAGTTCACCGTTAAAAAACTTAAGATATCCGGCACCAAGCGCACCTGCACCGACAACGCTTGCAAACTGAGCAATAGAGGAGCAGTTGCCAGCTCCGGTTGCCCAAACCACACCTCTTGCACTTCTGGGTGAGCTTGCAGATAGGCGATCAAATGGACCAGATCCAGCCGCTCGAGAGCTGACCAGGAAGGTTCAGGCTGACTGCACAAGCGGGAGAGGGTTCCTGGCGGAGTCCTGGCGGCAGACTTAACCCCGTCAGAGGTAGGGCGGGCGGTGTTTAGTACTGGATATGAATCTTGACAGGGATCCCCATTTTGAGATGGGGGATCTTCCTCAAAAGAGCCTTGCTCTACGCCTGCCCAGGCGACTACCTGGAAGCCCAACTGCGGGGATCGCTGCAATCGCTCCAACACTTCCGCCAACACCGACCAGGATCCCACCCAGATGACCTGCCGCCGACCGTAGCCCTTGGAGCACAACCAGCCCATGCCCAGCCGCAACCCCACCCGTACCAAAGTCAAACTCAGCAGAGCCAACAAGCCGGCGTAGCCCACCACCAGCCGCGACAAAGAGACCGAGCGAACGAAAAAGGCCCCTGCCAGCACCAAACCAAACGTCAATCCCAACCCCACCAGCAAACTGGCCCATTCTTCAAAGCGAGACAAGCGCTTCGACTCACCGTATCCGCCTAAGCCCGCCTGAATGCCCCAATAAATGAGGGCGGTCAACAATCCCAAGGCCGCGTAGACATCCCAAGGCAAGAGCTGATGAGGACGCAAGCTGCGCAGCCAGTAGCCCGCCCCAAAGGCCAACCAAATACAAAGGCCATCGCCAAAACAGGCCAAGGGCACCCACAAACGATGCAGATCCAGACGAGTTTTATAGCCGCGTTCGGCCAAGGGTTATCTCCTTCGGCATCAAGACTGTTGACAATCTTACAGAAAAGATTGTGCATCTGAGGCTATTGGACAAGATCAGTGTTGACCAAAACTTGAATGGGTAGCCCTCACCAGATAATTCTATTGACGGCCCTTCCCAGCTTCAAAGGACTTCATGCTGCTGACACAAAATAAGTTCTTTAAGTAATTGGGATCCTCATCATGCAAGAGATAAAAATCCCTGTTGAGTGGGTTAAGTACCGTCGGAAAAGGCTGTTGTAGAAACTACCAGAATTGCAGACATTGGATGTCGAAACATGAGAGTTTAAGCAATGATCAAAGTGCAGTCTGAGAACAGCAATGATGACAGGATACTACGATTTCGTTGCCGGGCCGGCTACTGCCAGCAGAGATACACCAAAGGGCAGAGAAAACTTAGGTATCAGATAGGCCTCTGCAGCAAAAATACCCGTCAGCAGTCGATTGAGCCAAAGCGGCGGCATTTTCAGATCTTGGCTTTCCCTCAGGCGAAGCACTTTCTGCATTATGCGGATCCCTGAAATGATTGGGAAAAGAAAACTGTTGAAGAAAACAAGGGTATAAACTTCTAGACCTGAGCTTTTAAGCAACGACAAAAGTTGCCCGCGGGTATATCGTCTCTTGTGATGATTAAGCTCATCATGTAAACTCCACAGCCACGGATAAGCCGGAACAGTTACAACTAAGTAGCCAGATGGGGTTAACCTTTGACTGAGGGCTAGGAGAGCTTCTTTGTCATTCTCCAGATGCTCCAGCACATCCAGCAAAGCAATCAAATCAAATCGTTGAGAACCAAAGGGGATCCGGTTTGGCAACTCCCCCTCTGCTACGATCCCAATACCGCGAGCTTGGGCCAGCGGCAGTGCAATTTCACTCTTTTCCATAGCCCAAACTTTGCCAAATCTGGACAACATCTCCAGGTTGCCGCCGCTACCACAGCCAGCTTCCAAAATATAAGCAGAGGGGGGAAGCGACAGGGATCCAATAACCCGACTCAGAATGTGACGGCGACCCAAAAACCACCAATGCCGGTCTTCCAAGCCTGCCATTTGCTCATAAGCTTTGGGATCCATACCCGTAACCCAACAAAAGATCAAAAACAGGATTAGCCGCAGAAGGGGTTAGCAGAGCATATCTATCTAAACTAAGTTTAGGGGGATAATCGAGCCTTTCCCCAGCGATGCTTACGATACCAGGCCGCCACGTGGGGACACCACGCTTCAAAGTGGGGCCAAATCAGTTCACACAGATGTTGAATTTCTCGTTGAGCATCTTCTTTGGCTCGTAAATCCAAAAAATGCATTAGACTACGGCAATTGAAAGAGACCACGAAGTGTTGTCGGATCCCGTAGCCAATGATGTTACGGGCATCTTCATAGGGCAATCCGCACTCTTCTACCAGGCGATAATAAGCAATGGCCTGGCTGCGATATTGCGCAAGAATGATATCCAAAGCTGCGGGGGAGATGGGCCTAAAGCCTTGGCGGGTTTTGGCTTTGCCCTCCTTGACGCTGGCAGGAACGTAAAACAAAGTTTCCAGCTCTTGCAAAGACAAGGAGGACTCCGTCCCGCCACTGTGCTCCGCAATGTGCTCCGCACCGCTGTCGCGATAGGCCTCCGGCCCGCTGACGCGATCGCTGACGCAACCGTAGCCGGTCTCGCCAACAGGAGCAGCAGTCTCGGTTGTGCTCCGCACCGCTGACGCGAACAAGAGCTTTTTGCCCAAATCGGCAATTTGCTGGCCTGTATATCGGAAGGATTGAACATCAAAAGAAATTCCCACCCGATGAGTACGGGCCTGTTGCATGACAGCATGGGGAAAATAGCCCACCCCAAAGGTGATCTGAGGATGCTCTAGAGGCCCATAGTGGCCACGGTTGCCCTCCAGCAAATGCCGCACCACGGCCTCTCCATACTTTTCCGGGATCCGGCTTTCTGAGGTGACAAAATCAGGGCTGTAATCCTGGTGCATTGCCTGGTAGATGACCCGTTCTGGATCTGGGGTTTGATTCAGCACCACAACTTGAAACAAAGCATCCACAGGCTGCATCCCCTAGTGCTTCGCACCGCATGTTAGGATTCTGAGATCCTTGTAAGATCATATTGGCAGCGGAGAACGCCAACGGCATTGGCCTGCTCCACCACAGAGCATATTCCCTATCTGCCCCCACCCTGAGGTATTCCTTAACTCAGTGTAAGGAGAAGAGAGACCGAAACACCTTGGCTATAGGAGCCTGCGAGCTCGAGTTTCCTCTGCCAGCACCAGGCTTAGGGCCGGATTGCTGCGCAACAATCCCGCTACGTAAAGGGTATAGACCTTCCCCGCCTCCAGCTGCAGGTCAAACCGCTGCAGGGGAATGCTCCGGCTGGGAGCCGACTGCACACCTGGCGCGGAGGCTGAAGGGGCTATGGCCACTTGAATTTGGGTAAAGCCGGGGCGCATAGCTTGAAAGGTGGATACTTGTCCAAACGCCAACTGGGGCAGCAGTACCCGCCCTTGCTCCCCTTGCCATTGCAGGGCCGGCGCATCGGGAGTAGCGTGGACAAACCGCACCAGGGCTTGATCAAAGGGCGGATGGATGTTGTCTTCCAGCACCAGGGCCGTCATGCGATTCGGCTCGTTGGCAGCAACCACCGAGAATACTCCCCCGCCCCTGAGATTGGCTACGGTTCTGGCCGCAACCGCAGAACTCGCAGGCTGGCCAGGGTTGAGAGTCTCAGGTGTTGAAAACAAAACGATGTCATACTCGCCCGCCGGTATGCGCACGTATTCGCTCACCGAGCCATAGGCTACACCCCGAGCAGCCTTCACCCCTCCCACCTCCAAGTCAATTCGAGGGGCATTGGGGGCCACATGCACCAACCGCACCTGCACTTCAGAAACCCCTGCAGATGCCGAAGGCATCGGGATGGCACAGCCGGACAACAGCCCCGGCATCAACGACCCACCCACCACGCAGAGCACTGCGCCCACCCACCGTCGCACCATGTTCACGCTCACTCCTACTCCTCACACCCAACGCTCACTGGGGATCGAGCTGCTGTGTTCCGCCAAGCCAAGGGGCGCTCTCGCTCCCCAAAAGTTCGTATTGGCGCAAGGGATCCCACCCTGCTGACGCCAAGGAACCTGCTCTTGTCTTACTCCACTTTTGCGCCCAATGCCATAGAGCTATGGGACGAGTTGGGATCCGATCCCTTCTAAACCAAAGGGAACTCGCGGGACTTCGCCTCACCTGCAGCATCTGGGTTGGGGGCAGGGATCCCTGTCTGTTCGCGCTCGCGGGACGGAGTCCTTGGAGACCGACGGCTAAACAGGCGGAAATAGGTGCTCACGGCCAGCTCTTTCAGGGGGAAAAGCAGGTAGGTGAGGGGGTTGATGGTGACGATGATGTTGCGGCAATCTCGTTTGGCTTGAGCCAGGATCTGAGCGGCCACCCAATCTCCTGACATGACCCCGATGGGATTGAGCTGGCTCTTGAAGGGGCCGAGGATGAGCTTGCGCACCACACAGGGGGCATCCAGACGGCGCAGGGTAACCAGGTCTCCCAAAGCCCGCTTCGAGAGTTCATAGAGGGGACTGAAAGCAGGGCTGACCTCAGCTTCGGAAGTGTTGACCCACACCTCTTTGGTGGCCATTTCGGGGTTGCTGCGAACCGTTTGGAAGAATAGCTCCATCAGGCGCCAACTGGAGAAGGTATTGACGGCGTAAGACTGGCGAATGGCCTCGGGATCCCGATCCCCATGAACATTGAAGCCGTGGTTGAGCACCAAGATATCCACCCGCTCCAGCAGCTCTGCCAGGGATCCCTCTTGCCCCACCTGCCAGCGAACGGTCTCCACCGGCTGGATCTGGCCGTCCACTTCGATGTGAACCGAATCCGAATGGGAGCTGAGGGCGATGACTTTGGCCCCCTGCTGGTGAAAATGCTTGAGCAAGGCCCGGCCCAGGGTGCCGGAGGCGCCGGTGACGGCTACTCGCTTGCCTTTCAAGGAGAGACTGGTGCCCATGAGCCGATCTACGAGAGTCAGGGTGCCGCAAAAATAGGCGTTGGTATCGTCGAAGTGGTGCCGCCAGTGGTAGGCGCGGTTGACATGCCATTGGCTGGGAGGAACGGGGAAAGGCCCCGGCTGGTGGGTGATATCGGTCTCCAGGGTCAGCCCCCAACCCCGCAGCATACCAGCCACCCAGAAACTGGCCGAGTAGACCACCCCCACCGCTGCCGCCAGGCCGTACAGCAGGGATCCCTGGCCCAATACCACCACCCAAGGGATCCCGGCCAGGATCATCGTCGCCGCTTCGGGAACGTCGTGGTGCCACTGGGATTCTCGGTACAGCTGTGCATCCACCACGCTAAGGTCGGGGCGGAACAGGCGGTGGTGCAGGATGTGTTTGGGCATCAGCCAGGGCCACCGGTGGGCCAGCCAATGGCGCACATCCCGCACGATCTCAGCCCAAAGGATGGAGGCTAGGGCGACAGCCCCCACCCCTATCCAATGACTTACGCTGCTGACATCCATAGACTCGCTTGCGGTGGCCAAACTGCTCTTGGGCTTGTCGTCGCCTCTTCTGTAGGCTTAGTTAGCAACCCTCAAAAATCATCGCAAAGATTCTTCAAAAGATCATCTGCGAGCCTGTCTTCCCTCACCCCCGGCCCCTCTCCCTCAGGGAGAGGGGAGGTAGAAATCAAGGGGCTACGGGCTGAAGCTCTCGGATCTCGACCGGATCTCCAACGGCCAAACCCAAAGCAGCAGCCGTCCCGCCGCGGAACTCCAGCACACCGTCCACCAACTGGGAAGGAGGCGGCCCATAGGTGGGGCAGGGTTGGGCGGGGCAGCCGGGCACATCGGCGGCAATGTACACCACCTTGCCTTGGTGAAGGAAAATGATGTCCAGGTTGATCAGGGTGTTGAACATCCAAAAAGAAGCTGGCTGGGGCGGATCAAAGGGAAACCACATGCCCCGATCCGGCGGCAAATCGGTGCGAAACATCAGGCCCAAGCGCTGTTGCTCAGGGGTGCGGGCCACCTCTAGCTCAAAGCGTTGGCCGGCAAGGGTGACTTCGGCTTCAACCGGCAGTTGCTGGGGTTGCCCTATGGCTGGGGGGGATGGGGAGATGGCTTCGGTTACCTGAGTTTGTGAGGCGGGAGATCTCTCCGTGGCAGCAGTACATCCCAAGCCGGATCCCAGGAGCAGTAGAGCCAGGCCCAAGGCGACTCTGCACCCTTTTGGAACGTGTATCGTGAACAGAACCATGTGGCACTCTCCTGTGCAGGCTTCATCCTATCGCGCCAGACGCTGCTGCTGCGACTTGACCAGCCAGACGCAGGAAGTTCCCCCCTGGGAGAGCCTTGCCAATTCTTGCTTGCCGGAAGCGGCCTGTGCTTTTCCCCCTTGAGCGCAGCCGGAATGGCGGCCCTGGGCAAGGGCAGCCCACAACCGACCCGATAGCATAGCCATAGACTCTGCCAGGAGAGCCCTATGAAAGACCTGTTTAATCGATCCTTGGTGAGCCGGATCCCTCTTCTGGCTCTGCTGGGTTTACTGAGCCTGGGCCTCTGGCCCACTCACGGGATGGGATCCCGTTCACAGGAAACCCCGGTGCGGATTCCCTTTGAGCCAACGGTGACCTATGGGGAAGGGTATGGGGAAAAGACCGTGGCCCAACAAGCCCAAAGCCGCTTTGCGCTGAAACTGTTTGATCACCTGCTCCGTCAGCAGCCCCAAGAGAACCTCTTTTTCTCCCCCTTGAGCATCCGCCTGGCCCTGAGCATGCTCTACAACGGCGCCTCTGGGGAGACTCAAACGGCAATGGCCGAGGTGCTGGAGGCACAGGACCTTTCCCTCAATGAGTTGAACTGGAGCAATGCCCAAATGGTGGGCTGGCTGGCGGAGGGATCCCCGGCAGGAGGGCCAGTCCAGGTGCAAATGGCCAACGGCCTCTGGGTGGATCAAACCCTCACCTTACAGCCCCAGTTTTTGCAGGCTTTGGCCACCTACTACCAAGCGGTGGTGAATCGGGTGAATTTGGGATCCCGGCAAACGGTGAACCAGATCAACGGCTGGGTGGCCGAGCGCACCCAGGGCAAGATCAACCGCATTGTGGATCGCCTCAGCCGCGAGGATTTGATGGTTTTGCTCAATGCCATCTACTTCAAAGGCGAGTGGACTCAGCCCTTCGATCCGGAGCGCACCCAAACTCAGCCCTTTACTCGGTTGGATGGCCGCCGCGTCCGAGTACCCATGATGGTTCAATCAGGTCGTTACGACTACCTGGAAACCGAGCAGTTGCAGGTGGTGAGCCTGCCCTACGGGGAAGGAGAACTGGAAATGCTGATCCTGCTGCCCAAGAAGGGAGTGAAGCTGGAATCGCTGCGGGCAGAGCTGAGCCCGGAAACTTGGCAAGAATGGACGGGATCCCTGCGCCCCCGTGCCGGTTCGGTACGGATCCCGAGATTTGAATTGGCTTATGAAACGGATCTCACTTCCGTTCTGCAGCAGTTGGGCCTGGGGATTGCCTTTTCCAACCGAGCCGATTTCAGCCAGATGACCCCAGAGCCAGCGCGGATCAGCAAAGTCCTGCACAAAGCAGCAATTGAAGTGAACGAAGAGGGATCCGAGGCGGCAGCCGCTACTGGGGTGATCGTCTCCCGGACTGCTGTCGACCGGCAAGAGCCCTTTCAATTTGTGGCAGATCGGCCCTTCTGGTTTGCCATTGTGGCCTCCGGATCCGGCGGCAACCCAGCGGCCCAAACCGTGTTGTTCATGGGATCCCTAGTGGATCCTGAATAAGGGGATCCCTCAGGGCAGCTTGCTGACTTCTTACCGGGCGTGCAGATCGCTCTTCAGCTAGAAATCGCAGGAGCCCCGCACTGTACCCGTAGGGTCAGTGCCGGGAGGAATGCGCTTTGATGAAGTAC